>NZ_JBFUHN010000073.1:0-34490 GCF_056402375.1 Variovorax sp. P4_B10
GGGTTGGTGCGGGCGCTTTATTCAACCTATGTGAGCTACCTGCCGCCCGAGTCGTTCGCCTACCCGGTGCCGCAGTACGGAGACGCGCGCGGCGTGTTCGTCGAAATGCTCAAGACACCGGACGCCGGCCAGTTTTCGTTTTTTACTGCGCACCCGGGCATCACGCGAGGCGGGCACTACCACCACAGCAAGACCGAGAAGTTCCTGGTCATCAAGGGACAGGCGCGCTTCAAATTTCGGCACATGCAGACCGGCGAAGCGCATGAGCTGGTCACCGCGGGCGACAGGCCGGAAATTGTCGAGACCGTGCCCGGCTGGACGCATGACATCACCAACATCGGCACTGAAGAAATGGTCGTAATGCTCTGGGCCAACGAGGTGTTCGACCGCGCGCGGCCAGACACCTTTGCTTGCCCACTGTAGGCCTCTCGACTACGGATCTATTCCCATGAAAAAACTCAAAGTCATGACCGTGGTCGGCACCCGCCCCGAGATCATTCGGTTGTCCCGAGTGCTGGCACGGCTGGACGAGCATTGCGACCATGTGCTGGTGCATACCGGCCAGAACTACGACTACGAACTCAACCAGGTTTTCTTCGACGACCTCGGCATTCGCAAGCCCGATCATTTCTTGAACAGTGCGGCGGATTCGACGGGTGCCGCGCACACCATCGGCAACCTCATCATTGCGGTCGACAAGGTGCTTGGGCAGGAGCAGCCCGAGGCAATGCTGGTGCTGGGCGACACCAACAGCTGCCTGTCGGTCATCCCAGCCAAACGGCGCAAGATTCCGATCTTTCACATGGAAGCCGGCAACCGCTGTTTCGACCAGCGAGTGCCAGAGGAGACCAACCGGCGCATCGTCGACCACACGGCCGACGTGAATCTCACCTACAGCACCATTGCCCGCGACTACCTGCTGCGCGAGGGGCTGCCGCCGGACCTGGTGATCAAGACGGGCAGTCCGATGTTCGAGGTGTTGTCCCATTACCGTTCGAGCATCGATGCATCCGATGTGCTCACGCGGCTGGGCCTCGGGGCAGACCACTACTTTGTGGTGAGCGCCCATCGCGAGGAGAACATCGAGTCTCCCCAGTCCTTCGGAAAGCTGGTCGATGTGCTCAATGCAGTGGCTGAAGATCATGGATCGCCCGTGATCGTCTCGACGCACCCACGCACCCAAAAGCGCATTGATGCCACGGGGGCGCGCTTTCATGCCAATGTCCGTCTGCTGAAGCCGCTCGGCTTTCATGATTACGTCAAGCTTCAGATGTCTGCGCGCGCAGTTCTTTCCGACAGCGGCACCATCAACGAAGAGTCGTCCATTTTGAACTTTCCGGCGCTCAACCTGCGCGAGGCGCACGAGCGTCCTGAAGGAATGGAAGAGGGCGCGGTAATGATGGTAGGACTTGAGGTTGCTCGTGTGCGCCAAGGGTTGGCCATCCTCCAGACTCAGCCTCGCGGAGACCTGCGTGGCTTGCGCCAAGTCGCCGACTACAGCATGCCGAATGTCTCGGACAAGGTGCTGCGCATCATTCACAGCTACACCGACTATGTGAATCGCGTCGTGTGGAAGAAGTACTAAGGCCATGGCCGTTCGCGTATTGCTGCTGACGCAATGGTTCGATCCCGAACCAACCTTCAAGGGCATCGTGTTTGCCCGTGAGCTCGTGCGCCAGGGCTTCGAGGTGGAGGTTGTGACAGGCTTTCCAAACTACCCGGGTGGCAAGGTGTACCCCGGGTACCGCATCAAGTGGCTGCAGCGCGAGGTGATAGATGGCGTGCAGGTCACTCGATTGCCGCTCTATCCCGACCACGGCCAGTCCGCCGTCAAGCGTGTCTTGAACTACGCAAGCTTCGCGGCGTCCGCGCTCGTCTATGGCTTGCTTTTTGCCAAGCGTCCTGCGGTGATGTATGCCTACCATCCGCCGCTGACCGTGGGCGTGGCGGCTGGGTTGATCCGCCTTCTTCGCCGCATCCCCGTTGTCTACGACATTCAGGACATGTGGCCGGACACCTTGCGGGCAACCGGCATGCTCAACAACGAGCGGGCCTTGGGCATCGTTGCATCTGTCTGCAGTTGGGTCTACAGGCGCGTGGATCACATTGCCGTGCTTTCGCCCGGCTTCAAGAAGCTGCTGGTGCAACGCGGCGTGCCTGAGGCAAAGATGGACGTGATCTACAACTGGGCCGACGAGGCTTCGCTCAGGGCACCTCACGGTCAATTGCCAGCAGCGTTTCCAACTGCCGAGAAGTTCCGCATCCTGTTTGCCGGAAACATGGGCAAGGCACAGGCGCTCGATGCCGTTCTGAACGCGGCTGTGCTGCTGCAACAACGCGGGTCGCGTGTTTGCTTTGTGTTGCTTGGTGGGGGCGTGGAGGTGAGTCGCCTTGTCGAGCGGACTGCGGAACTGCGTCTGGGCAATGTGGTGTTCTTGCCGCCTGTGCCAATGGCCGAAGTTGGCACTCTGCTGGAAGCGGCCGATGCATTGCTGGTGCATCTGCGCAAGGATCCGCTGTTCGAAATCACCATCCCCTCCAAGACCCAGGCATACATGGCCGCCGGTAAGCCTTTATTGATGGCCGTAGATGGCGATGCCGCCGATCTGGTGCGCGAATCCGGCGGAGGAGTAATCGCTGCGTCCGAGGATCCGCAGGTGTTGGCGGCCTCCGCCGAAGCGTTGGCGGCCATGGCCCCGGAGGCCTTGGCAGAAATGGGAGCGAAAGCCCAACGCCACTATCGCGAGCATCTGTCGCTGCAAATCGGCGTCGAGCGGTTCGGCGCGCTCTTCAAGCGGCTGGGTGCCACAGGGACGTTCGACGTGAAGCGCGTATTTGATGTCTTCTTGGCGGCGGCGGCATTGCTGCTGCTTGCTGTCCCTCTCGCGCTTTTGACTTGGCAAGTGAGCCGCAAGCTTGGCAAGCCTGCTTTTTTCCGTCAAGTACGGCCAGGGCGGGGGGGGCGGTCTTTCGAGCTGCTCAAGTTCCGCACGATGACGAACGCGCGCGACGCCAGTGGGCAGTTGTTGCCTGATGCCGAGCGACTCACGCCATTCGGCCGCTTCCTGCGTTCGAGCAGCCTCGACGAACTGCCCGAACTCTGGAACGTCCTCCGGGGTGAGATGAGCCTGGTGGGGCCACGCCCTTTGCTGACGGAGTACCTGCCCCTGTACACCAGCGAGCAGGCGCGCCGCCACGACGTGCGCCCCGGCATCACCGGCTGGGCGCAGGTCAACGGCCGCAACGCGTTGAGCTGGGAAGAAAAATTCAAGCTCGATGTCTGGTACGTCGACAACCGCACGCTGTGGCTCGACATCAAGATCCTGTGGCTCACGGTGCGCAAGGTGCTGGTGCGCGATGGGATCTCTGCGGCGGGCGAGGCGACCATGCCGCGTTTCACCGGCTCTGCTGCCGTCTCACGCGGAGGTGACTCGTGACGCAGCCCTTGTTCGCGGTCTACGGCGCCAGCGGCTGCGGCCGGGGTGTGATGCCACTGGCGCGCGCGCAACTGGCGCGGCAGGGCATCGCCGAAGCGCGGCTTGTTTTCATAGACGACGCTCCCGCAGCAGCTGTGGTCAATGGCCAGCGGGTGCTGCGCTATACAGAATTCCTGCAGGAAGAAGCGAGCGAGCGTTACGCCGTGCTGGCCATTGCCAACAGCAAGGTGCGAGAGCAGTTGGCTGTGCGCTGCGAGGCAGATGGCGTGCGCCCCTGGACGGTGAGCGCGGACAACGTGGTACGCATGGATGACGTGGACTTGGGCGAAGGTGCGGCTCTCAGCCCCTTCGTCACGATCACTTCCAACATTCGCATCGGGCGGCATTTCCACGCCAACCTCTACAGCTATGTCGAGCACGACTGCGTGATTGGCGATTTCGTCACCTTCGCGCCGGGCGCCAAGTGCAACGGCAATGTGGTCATCGAAGACCACGCGTACATCGGTTCGGGTGCGGTCATCAAGCAGGGGCGTCCAGGCAAGCCGCTGGTCATCGGGCGCGGTGCCGTGGTCGGCATGGGTGCCGTGGTCACGCGCGATGTGCCGGCAGGCGCCACGGTGGTGGGCAATCCGGCCCGTCTCTTTCCCCCCAAAGGTTGATTGTGCTGAATACCTCGTTTTCCCCTTGGCCCAGCTTCACTGCCGAAGAGGGCGAAGCCGTGCAGCGTGTGCTGCTCTCCAACAAGGTCAACTACTGGACGGGGCAGGAATGCCGCGAGTTCGAAAAAGAGTTCGCCTCGTGGGCGGGAACCGCGCATGCGGTGGCGCTGGCCAATGGCACGCTGGCACTGGATGTCGCGCTGAAGGCGCTGGGCATCGGGCCGGGCGACGAAGTTGTGGTGACGCCGCGCACTTTCATGGCGAGCGTGTCGTGCGTGGTCAATGCGGGTGCCACGCCGGTGTTCGCGGATGTCGAAGCCGAGAGCGGCAACCTTTCGGCGGCCACCATCGCCCGGGTGCTCACGCCGCGCACGCGCGCGGTGATCTGCGTGCACCTGGCCGGCTGGCCCTGCGACATGGATCCGATCATGGCGCTGGCCGAACAGCATGGCCTCAAGGTCATCGAAGACTGCGCCCAGGCACATGGCGCGTACTACAAGGGGCGGGCGGTCGGCTCCATCGGGCACGTGGGCGCCTGGTCTTTCTGCCAGGACAAGATCATGACCACGGGCGGTGAGGGCGGCATGGTCACCACCAACAACGAATCGCTGTGGCGCGCCATGTGGGAGTTCAAGGACCACGGCAAGAGCCACCAGGCGGTGTTCCAGCGCGAGCACGCACCGGGCTTCCGCTGGCTGCACGAAAGCTTCGGCACCAACTGGCGCATGCTCGAGATGCAGGCCGTTGTCGGCCGCATCCAGTTGCGCCGCATGGCCGACTGGACTGCGCAGCGCACGCGCCATGCAAAGGCGCTATGGGCGGCCTGCCGGCCGCACGCGGCGGTGCGCGTGCCGGCCCTGCCCGAAGGGAGCGTGCATGCACACTACAAGTGCTATGTCTATGTGCAGCCCGAGCGGCTGGCACCCGGCTGGAACCGCGACCGCATCGTGAACGCCATACAGGCACTGGGCGTGCCCTGCTACCAGGGCTCATGCTCGGAGGTGTACCTCGAGAAGGCTTTCGACGGCACGGGCTGGCGGCCGGCCGAGCGCTTGCCGGTGGCGCGTGCCCTGGGCGAAACCAGCCTCATGTTCCTGGTGCATCCCACGCTGACGGCCGCCGAAATGGACTTCGGCTGTGCGGCCATCGGGCAGGTGTTGAAAGAAGCGAGCGCCGCATGAGTTCGCACGCTGCGCGAAGCTGGTTGCCTCAGCCTGGAGCCGCGGTCTGGCGCTGGCTGCTGGCGCTGGCCATGCTCGTGCTGCTGGTGTTGAGCCTGGCGCCGTCTTCGCTGGCCTTGCCCACAACGGGCTGGGACAAAGGCAACCATGCCTTGGGATTTGCCGTGCTGGGGCTGCTGGGCCAATGGGCCTGGCCGGGTCGCACGGCCATCGTCCTGACCGCGTTGCTGGCCTATGGCGGGCTCATCGAACTGTTGCAATCGTTCACGCCCGATCGCAGTGCCGAGGCTGTCGATCTGCTGGCCGATTGGGTGGGACTGCTGTTGGGCGCCGGCTTGGCGTTCTTGCTGGAGCGCTGGCGCCCCGCAGGCCGGGGGGCGCGCAATGACTGATTCACGGCATTGCCGGGTTGATTGAAACCTCTCGAGGGAGTCCACATGATCGATCGTCTGGCCCCGCCTGTGTTGGCACTGCCGCGCCCCGTAAAGCGGGTGTTGGCCTTGTCGGTGGACACCGGCTTGTGTGTGCTGTGCGTGTGGCTGGCACTCAGCCTGCGCTACGAGCAGTGGACCGGACTGAAGGGCGTGCATTGGCTGGCGGTAGCCGGCGCGGTCATGTTGGCGCTGCCGCTGTTTGTCGTCCAGGGCCTTTACCGTGCAATCTTCCGGTATGCCGGTAGCGCGGCGTTGATGGCCATCGTGCACGCCTGCTCCCTGTTCAGCGTGGGCTACGTCATGATGTTCACCTTGATAGGCGTCGAGGGCATTCCGCGCACGGTGGGCCTCCTGGTGCCTGCGCTCCTGTTATTCACGGTGGGCGCTTCGCGCCTGATGGCACGCTATTGGCTGGGCGGACTTTACACGCAGGTGCTCCGCAGCAAGACGCTGCCGCAGGTGGTGATCTACGGCGCCGGCGAGGCCGGGCGCCAGTTGGCAGCGGCGCTGGCCCACAGCCCGGAGATGGCGGTGCAGCGGTTCGTCGACGATTCGGTGCATCTGCAGGGCAGCACGCTGAATGGGCTGCCTATTCACCCGCCGTCCTGGCTCGAAGCCAACGCTGCCGCGCTGGGCATCACCGACGTGCTGGTGGCGTTGCCGTCGGTCTCGCACGGGCGCAGGGCGCAAATTCTGAACGAACTCTTGTCGTTGCACCTGCGCGTGCGCACGCTCCCCGGCATGGCCGATCTGGCGCAGGGCCGGGTGCGGGTCAAGGACCTGATGGAAGTCGACATCGAAGACCTGCTGGGCCGTGACCCGGTAGCACCGGTCGACGATCTGTTGAATCGCAATGTGCGTGGCAAGGTGGTGCTGGTGACTGGTGCGGGCGGTTCCATTGGCAGCGAGCTGTGCCGCCAGATTGCGCAGTTGAAACCCTCGGCACTGCTGCTGGTGGAACGGAGCGAATATGCGCTCTATGCCATTCACCGCGAGCTGGAGCAACAAGCGCCCGCCCGGAGCGTAGTGCCGCTGCTGGCCTCGGTGTGCGATGGCGCGCGCATGCGCCAGATCATGAGCGTGTGGCGGCCCGATACCGTTTATCACGCCGCGGCCTACAAGCATGTGCCGCTGGTGGAGCACAACCCTGTAGAGGGTTTGGTCAACAACACGCTGGGCACGCTCACAGCGGCATTGGCGGCGCGGGACAACGGCGTTGGCCAGTTCGTGCTGGTCAGCACGGACAAGGCGGTGCGGCCGACCAACATCATGGGCGCGAGCAAGCGCCTGGCCGAGATGACGCTGCAGGGCCTGGCCCAGCAGAACCCGCGCACCTGCTTTTCGATGGTGCGATTCGGCAATGTGCTGGGCTCCAGCGGCTCGGTGGTGCCGCTGTTTCGCCAGCAGATCGAAGCGGGCGGACCGATCACGCTCACGCACGAAGAGATCACGCGCTATTTCATGACCATTCCTGAAGCAGCCCAACTGGTGATCCAGGCCGGTGCCATGGCCGAAGGCGGCGATGTGTTTGTGCTGGAAATGGGCGCACCGGTGCGCATCATCGACCTGGCGCGCCGCCTGGTGGAACTGTCGGGGCGCACGGTGCGCGACGCGCAGAACCCCGAGGGTGACATCGAGCTGCTGATCACCGGCCTGCGTCCCGGCGAAAAGCTCTATGAAGAACTGCTGATCGGCGACAACGCCATGCCCACCGACCATCCGCGCGTGATGAAGGCCAATGAAGCGTGCCCGCCGTGGGCAGAGCTGGTGAAGCAGATCGATGAGCTTGGCACGCTGCTCGAGCGCAACGACGTGCCCGCGGTCAAGCGCAAGCTGCAGCAGCTTCTGGGCGGCTACCGGCCGCATGCGGAGGTGGTGGACTGGGTGTACCTGGAGCGTGAGCGCCAGAGCGTGGCATTGCCAACGCCTGTATCAGTCACGCCTGACGGCGTGGCAGCTGGTGCTGCGGTCCTGCCACCGACGCTCGCTCCGATCTGACGAATAGCTTTCGTTCAAGAAAGGCGCGTAAGTACCAATCTCTGAGTCGCCCGAACCCATCAATGCCATCTATTTCCTTCCCTCGAGAAAACAATCTCGAATGGCTGCGACTTGCCTTCGCAGTGCAGGTTGTGCTGGTCCATGCGGCAGAGCATCTGGGTGTGGCTGTGCCCGGATTGGAGCTGATTCGGCATTTTCCCGGAGTGCCTGCGTTCTTCTTTGTTAGTGGCTTTTTGATCTATGCAGCCTACCTGAACACGCCGGACCATCGGTACTTTCAGAATCGATTCTTGCGACTTTATCCTGGTCTGGTCGTCGTCACCCTCGGGGGAGCGGCGGTCGCACTGATCGCCCATGGTTGGCTTGATCTTTTGAGTAAGTTCCCAACATATGCGACGTGGTTCTTGGCGCAAACGACGCTGGGCCAGGCGTATAACCCGGGGCATTTTCGAGACATTGGTGTCGGCGTAATCAATGGCTCGCTCTGGACGCTTACCACCGAGATCCTCTTCTATCTTTGCGTCCCTGTCATCGTATGGTTGGAGCGGCGGTTTCGCTACGCCGTGCTGCTTCTCACCTGCATATCATTTGGAATTTATGCGCTGGTGCCAACGATCTGGCAAAACGCTGTTTATCGAGACAAGACGGTCTACGATTTCATCGCACTGACCCCTCTCGCTTGGGGCTGGATGTTCGGCGCCGGAATACTGGCAGTGAAGCATTTTTCCACGATACAACGCAGCATTAGGTTCCTCCCTCTAACCATCCTGCCTCTGGCAGCACTGATGTTTGTCGGGACAGGCCCATTTTTCGGATCAGCAGGCAATCGACTGGGGTTGGTCTACTTTGCTCTTTATGTCGCCGTGGTTCTATGGTGTGCGTTCGGGACACCGTTCGTTCGTTTCAACTTTGACCTGAGCTTTGGCACCTATGTCTGGCACATGCCGGTGATCAATCTTCTCCTGGTCCTCGCTGTACCGAGCCTGCCGCTGGCGCTGTTCTTGACGTTCTCGATCGCTGCGCTGTCGTGGCTCCTGGTAGAGCGTCCTGCTTTGAGACTCAAGCGTCGCTCTTTGAAGCCCGTGACCAAAGCAGAGCCAGTCGTCGTTCGGCAACGGGCAACCAGGTAGTCCGCAGACGCACTGCGACAGCCGCATCCAATGCTGCGGCCCTCTCCAGCCAATCGCTCGGCATACTCAGGCTTCGGCTGGCCAACAGGTTGGCGGGGTGTGCTGCCGGCGTCTCATGGAATCTGTACCCGCGCATTTGGCACCCAGGCAAGCCGAATCCCAAGACGTGGCCGGAGCTATGGCGCTGGCAGCCCTGTTGGGCTGTGGCAGTCATCATCAACGCAGCACTGCGTGTTGCGACCGTGTCCAGGGTTTTCATTATTTCGGTTTGTGAGTGGCACGACTTGTAGGGTGCCGGCCGCGGCACTGCGATGACGCCCGCGGCTGTCGACTGCCAGTTGCGTCGCATCAACTAACGTCATGGACTTCAGCACCGGGGGCTTTGCAGAAATCGCGTAGGCTTCTGCGCCACTGTGATAAAGGTTCAAAGCTCCAGCCAGCGCTTCGCCACTGGTTGGCTTGTTCGTCGCGGGCGTGACCGACAGATCGGTAGCAATGCGCAATGAGGGAAATGTGAACTACAGAAAAGACATTCAGATCTTGCGAGGGATCGCGGTACTCCTCGTCGTTTGTTTCCACCTTGGGTTTTCCGGCTTCGCCAGCGGATTTCTTGGGGTGGATGTGTTCTTCGTGATCAGCGGATACCTGATGGCCGTCATGTACGACCCGACGAAGAAGGCGGATTTTTTCGCCAAACGGGCCAGACGCCTGTTGCCGGCGTACTTTGCGGTTGTGCTTGCCACGTTGGTGCTCTCCGCAATCATGACCACGCCGACCGAGTACTCGCAGGTTTCAGACCAGGCGGTCTTTGCCACCTTCTTCGCGTCGAATATCGGGTTCTGGCACGAGAACTCCTACTTCGACAAGAGTGCCTTCAAGCCGCTTCTGCATCTATGGTCGCTCGGCGTTGAGATCCAGTTCTACCTACTGGTCCCACTGCTCTACTGGTTCTTCAAGAAGTTAAAGGCGAGCTATTTTCTTGTCGCCCTTGCTTCGGCAGTACTGTGCTTTGTGATCGTTGGACTCTCTCCGAAGACATCGTTTTTCTGGATGCCACTGCGCCTCTGGGAGTTCCTCGTTGGCTTTGGCGTCGCGAAGCATCTTTCGAACGTGAGAGCGCACAAAGGGCCGGCCTGGACTTGGCTGGGTGCCGCCGCGATGCTTGCCGTCGTCAGCATTCCATTCTTCCGAGTCAACGGCGAGGCGCTGGGTTTCCTGCGCGGACATCCAGGGGCGGTGTCGCTGCTGATCAGCCTCGCGACCGCGGCCACATTGACCTTCGGCCTCCCTGCTCGCATTGAGACGAATCCTCTGGCAACCCTGCTTGAGCGTCTTGGTGGCTATTCCTATTCGATCTACTTGGCACACTTCCCGGTGATCGTCCTCTTCCTGTACAAGCCATTTGGCGGGACCGTGATCAAGGCGGAAAGCATCTGGCAGACAGTTGCCATGCTCGCCCTGGTTGTAGCGGCTTCAACGATGCTCTATGTGCTGGTGGAGCGTCCATTCCGTTCGAAGGCGAATCTTCTGAGGTGGTGCCTTACCGCAGCCACAGCCTCGCTTGCGCTGATTCCGGTGGGCGGTCTTCTCCAGCGGGCGATCTATCCAGCGAGTGAGATGTTGGTGTACCAGGCTTGGTCTGATCGCTCGCCCTACCGGTGTGGGAAGCTGATGCGGATCATGGATCCCAAAGCCATCTCCTGCGACTTGACGCGTGGCGTGCCTGCTCTGCGCCGACGCGTGCTATTGGTGGGCAACAGCCATGCCGATGCGATAAAAGCGGTGTTTACCAGTGCGGCGGCCGATGGCGGCGTGGGCGTTTCGTTCGTGGCAGACAACTCGCCGCTGATGGCGAGGGGCCTTTCGCCGGACGGCGTTGTCAAGGAGGCAAAGTCTGGTGGCGCTGACACGATCGTATTGCACTACGCATCTCGCACCCTGGGCACTGACGCGCTCACCAGAGTAGCGGAGCTCGCTCGTAAAGATGGAATTGCAGTGGTGTTGATCAAGCCTGTGCCAGTGTGGCCAGATCTGGTGCCTTCGCTCATTCTGCGAAACATGCGAGGAGAGCCGCTGCCAGCTCTTGGCATAGAAGATGTACGAGCACAGAACGTCGAATTGCAGACCGCGCTCGATGCGACACCAAGCGTCAAGGCATTCGAAGTGGTGGATGCATTTTGCAAACCCGAATGCACACTGATAGAGCGAAATGGGAAGCCCCTTTACTTTGATTCGAACCACTTGACGTTGACGGGGAGCGAGCGCCTCAGGCCAGTCTTCGAGCGGGTGCTCGAGATCAGGTCAGCACGTGCATTGCCCTGATGGTGGCGCAGTTCGGGCTGATGCGGGTCCGGCGACGAGGTAATCCGCAGACGCGCTACCACAGCCGCACCCAGTGCTGCGGCCACGAAAGAGATACGCGCGGCGCCGGGCTGACTGTCTTCGGGCCATGAATAGTGCTGGATTTAAACCGAGCGTTATTGGGCCCGAGGCCAGCGCGTCGGTGCCCGCCCACTCGACGGTCTATTCGTTGTACTTGTACGTCGTGTACCGGTAGCCGCCGTAGCGGTAGCCTTGGCTGCCGTAGTGGCGCCGCGTCAGGTCGATGCCGTTGAAGATCACGCCGCTGACCGCCTTGCCACCGTGTGCGAGGCGCTTGGCACTTTCGTTGAGTTCACCGAGTTGCGTCTGATCCGCGCGTGCCACCAGCAGCACCGCGCCCATGTATGGCGCTACTGCGGCCGTGTCGGCGGCAACCAGCACTGGTGGTGTGTCGATGACAACCAGTTCGTATTGTGCGGACACCATGTCGAGCAGACGCACGAAGCTTTCCGACATCAGCATGTCAGCCGGGTTGGTCGGCAGCTTGCCGGTGGTCAGTATGTCGAGGTTGGGCAGCACCTGCGCACGAATGGCCTGCTGTGCCGAAAGCTCGCCAGACAGCAGTTCCGACAGGCCGTTCTCGCGGGGCAGGCCGAACTGCTTGTTCAGGTGGCCCTTGCGCATGTCGGCGTCGATCAACAGCACCCGCTTGCCGGCATGGGCCATGATGGCCGCGAAGTTACCTGAAACAAAGCTCTTGCCGATGCCAGGCGTTGCGCCGGTAATGAGCACCCGGTTATTGCCGGCTTCGAGTGTGGCAAATTGCAGCGCGATGCGCAGGCTGCGCATCGCCTCGATGGATGGGCTTTCCGGGTGGGTCACCGCCAGCAGCTGGATGCCCTTGGCACCGGCGGCCATGCTTTGGTCGAGCGCCGTCTGTTCGGCCGTGAAGGGCACGACCGAATAGACCGAAAGGCCGGTGTAGGCCTCGATTTCCTGGGGATCCTGAATGCCCCTGAAGAACCAACTGCGTACGAGGGCCAGCGCCGCGCCGGCCAAAAGGCCCAGCACCAGTGCTAGCGCCACGATTTGCGACTTCTGCGGCTTGATAGGCTTCTTGGGCTTCACTGCCTTGTCGAGCAGGCGCACATTGCCGGTCTTGCCTTCCTTCACCAGGCGCAGCTGCAGCGCGTTGTTTTGCAGCGACTGGTAAAGGCCGCTGTTCACCCGCACGTCGCGCTCGAGGCGCAGCGCATCTTGCTGCAGCGTGGGCATGCGGCTCACGCGTGCGTTGAGGCCGCCGATCTCCTTTCCAATCGCAGCGATCTGCCCATCGATCGTCTTCACGCGCCAGTTTGCATCGGTGAAGTGCGCGGCCAGTTCGCGGCGCCGCTGTTGGGCTTCGAGCAGCTTGGTCTGCAACTCGATGGTCTGGGCCAGCACGCCCTTGGCTTCTTCGTCGAAGGCCACCGTGCCGTTCTTGTTGCGAAAGTGCGTGTAGGCATCTTCAGAGGCTTCGAGCTGGCGCTTGAAAACAGGCAACTGTTCGTCCAGGAACAGCAGCGTTTTCTGTGCCTCGGCGGCCTTGCGCTCGACGTTCTGCTGCACGTATTGTTCGCCGATCGCATTCAGAATGCGGGAGAGCCGGTCGCGGTCGCTGTCTTCCAGCGCCACGCTGATCACATTCGATTGCTTGCCTTGTTCGCCGAGCTGCAGCCGCTTTTGCAGCTCTTCGACGGTGCGCAACTGCGACGCACGCGACACAATGAATTCCGCACCGGGCTTTCCTTCGAGCTTGTCGATCAGCAGGTCGATGGCGCCATCTTCGAGTGCACGGTGCAGCGGCTGGCCGACGACGCCGGTCAGCGGTTGGTCCAGCGTCCCGTGCATCAGCGTGTATTTGCCTTCGCCTTGGGCGGTAAGCAGGAAGGGCTGATCGTCCTCAAGCTCCACCGGCACGTCGAAGCGGGCAACGCCGATGCTTTCCTTGCCATTGACGTAGCCGCCGATGCCAAGGAAACCAGGCTCCGAAAGCCCGTTGGCTCGCCGCGCCAGCCAAGCGCCGAATACCGGCAGGTAGCGCGGCTTGGCGTCGATATAGGCGCGCGTCTGGTCCACTGCCGCGCCGAGCACCATTCTTGAGCGGATGACCTGGATCTCGCCGGTGGCGGGCGTTTTCACTTCGAAGAGGCTGGAGGCTTCGCCGAGGAAGCCCTTGGCATCAGGTGCAGCGTCCTCGACCTGGATCAGCAGGTTGGATTGGTAGATGGGGGTGGAGACCAGCGCGTAGGCCACGCCGACCGCCAGTGCCAGCGCGGTAACGGCCGCAATCAGCCACTTGCGGTCGATTAGGATGTCGATCCATTCCGACAGGTTGATCTCGTCGTCGTCCGCCGCTGCAATCGATGCCGCGGCAGGCTGGCCGGCGCGCGCGGCGTTGGAAGTGGTGACAGCAGGAGTGTTCATTTGAATTGCCGAATGCGTTCGGCCCAGGTCTTGACGCCAGCGTCGATGAGTTGGAGCGCGTGCTCGAAGGCTTCCTGGCCCATGCGGTAGGGGTCGGAAATATTCAGCTTGGCGGTTTCGGCAAGGCGAAAGACCCTGCCGCGCGTCAGCGGGTAGCTGTTTTCGATATGGCGGCGCTGCCCTTCGTCCATGGTGAGGATCAGGTCGGCCTCAACGCACATGGATTGCGTGATCTGGCGCGCGCGGTGGTAGCCAAGGTCGAGCCCCMGCTCCGCCATCAAGGCCTGGGCAATAGGGTCCGCAGGGTGGCCGATCAACGCACCCGTGCCCGCCGAAGACACGGTGAGTTGCGGCAGGGCCTTGGCGAGCAAGGCTTGCGCCATCGGGCTTCGGCATATGTTGCCGATGCAAACGACAAGAACGGAGTTCATGGGCTGCGATCGAAATTCAAGATGTTGTCTCCGGCGTTGGGCTTTTTATCTTCCGGGGCCGCAAAGTCGAAGGCGGCCTTGTCGCGCACGGAGGTCAGTTCGTAGAGGGTATTGCTGCGGCCCAAACGGGCGCCGCCATCGCGCGTGAGCGGCGACCACCCAAAGCTCAGCGAAAACTTGCTCGACCGCGGCAGCAGCGCATCCAGCGGAATCGAAAGATAAATGCCCTTGTCGAAATCGCCTTCGCCAAACCGCGCGGAGGAGACGTTGGTCTTGGTTGCATAGGCGCCAATCACAAAGCCGTTGTCGAAGCGGCGGATCACTTCGAGGGTTACGCCGCGATCGCCCGCAAGGTATTGGCCCGCGCTGATCTTTGCCATGACGCCGTTCCAGCCGGTGTCCCAATACAGGGTGGCATGGCCGGTGGTCACCTTGTAGTCGCGCAGGGCAAAGTCCTGGTTGAAGTCGCGCTGCCGCACGCGGTTGATGTCGACGCCAAAGGCCACCGATGAGCGCGCCGGCCGGTACAGCCATTCGGCGCCGACGCCTGCAAACATGGATTCGAGCAGGCCGCCATACATGCTGTAGTAGTGGTTGCTCGACATCTGCCCGACGTGCGTGAGCTGCAGCGAGGGAATGGTGAAGCGACTGGAGGTGACGTACTCGCGCTGGTAGGTGCGCACGCGCGGCAGGTTGCTGGGCGCGGTGTAGGTGAACTTGTCGTAGTTGTCGGCCAGCCGCAGGTTCACTGCGCCGCTGAGCCAGGTGCGCGGGGTAAAGCGGTATTCGGCAGTCGCCTGGATGCCAAGCTGGTACAGCAAAAAGGCGTCGGGCCCGCCGACGATCTGGCCGTAGCTCGGGGCAATGCCAAAGGTGAGCTTGTCGCGGTGGCGCGCCCAAGGGGCGTTCGTGTCCGTAGCGGCGGCCTCGGTGGCGCCGCTCACCGCGGTGTTGCTCTTGTCGTCGGGGCGGGCCAGTTCGGGTTCGTAGTCGCGCTTGGACACGGCACGCGCAGCATGCGGCGGCAAGGCCTGGATGCGCACAGCCACCCATTCGGCCCGATCGATGGCCTGGGCATGCACCGCGAGCCCGCGCTCCGAGTAATGGAAGACAAAGCTCTTGATGGCGTCCGGCGCATCGTGGTGGAGCACCGCAATGGCTTTTTCCACGCGCGCGGTGCGATAGACGGTGTTGCTGTCGGACACCCACACATGCAGCACGTCGTCCTTGGGCGCAATGCGCTCGACGGTCCACTCGGTCTGTGCTTCGATCTCTGCCGCGGTTGCCGCCCAGCCGGGTGAGCGCTCGGCCGCCTGTGGCCTGAACTCCGGCGGCGGCCGGTCGGCCGGCTTGGGCGACTGCGACGTCGCCAGGTTGCTTGCCAGCGTGAGGCCGATCATGAACTTGTCGCCGCGCTCGAAGCCGGCGGACAAGGTGACCTTGGGCGACACGCGGTACGACAGGCCGATGTTGAAAGGCGAGCGCTGGCGCTGGTTGTTGTTCTGCGGCTCGCTTTGGTAGTCGTTGCCGTCGTACTCGAGCTTGAGGGTCAACGGGTCCCAAGGCGTGCGCCACTGCACGCCGCCAAAGAGGGCGGCCGGGCCACGAAAGTAGGAGCCGAACCTGGCTTGGTTGGTGCTCGATGGGGCGCGGGTGTCGAAGCGGCTGCCCAGCAGCTTGAAGGGGTTGCTGATGTTGCCACTCGAGCCCAGGTAGCCCCATCCGATGCCAAGGCTGAAATCGAAGTCGTGCCAACGCTTGCTTGCCACCAGGTACTCGCCGGAGAAGAGCCCGGTGCCGCCAAGGTCGCGGAAGCCCAGCGCGAGTTCGGGCACGCGGGCGGTTTCCTTCCACAGCCGCAGCTTGATGTCGATGCTCTTGTCCTTGTTCGACTGCCCGGTGGTGCTGGCTGTGTACGCACGGTTGGAGATCGACGTGTAGCGAAAGCCCGCTTCCATCCAGTCCAGCGGCTGGAACATGAAGTTCAGCCGCGTGTAGGGCCAGGTCGACGTGAACGACGCGCGCATGTCGCCGGCAAGCCCCATGCGGGCCGTGGGCGTTTGCAGCAGGCCGGTTTCGCCCCAGTCGTTGCCGCTGATGTCGAGCGGGCGCGGCTGCGAGGCCACCGCCTCGGGGAGCGTACCGGCGACGGTGGGTGCGGCGAACACGGCTGCGTTGGCGGCCGGGGGCGCATTGAATTCCTGCGGCGACGGGCCTTGCACCGCCAGGAACTTGATCAGGCCTTCGGAAAGGTTCGCCAGATCGGGCATGCGACTCGGCGGGGCCCAGATCCAGGCGCCAGGGGAGGGTTCATCGGCGGGCTCTGCGTTCCAGCCCGCAATGCCCGCGCGCGCGGTGCGGCCGTCGGGTTGCGCGATCCAGGCCCAGTCGGCCTCGCCGCCGAGCCCGCAGGCGCCAAGGTAGTCGAGCACCAAGCGTCCGCTTTCGTGCGCCACCCGGCAAAAGCTGCCGTCCGGCTGCACCACGGTCACCGATCGCAGCGGGGCAGGCGGGATGGCGAGCCGCTGGCCTTCGCTGAGCACCGGGTCTTGTTTCGGATTCGCCTGCAGCCAGCGCGGATCGACGATGCCCAGCGCCACGCGGCCAGTCGCCGGAAGGCTGTTCAGCATGGACAGGAGCCGCTCGCGCGGCGCGCGTTCCTCGGGCGAGGCCGATCGTATGGCTGCTTCGACCGCGACCAGCAGCGTGTCCTTCAGGAACTGCTGGGGGAGCACTTCCTGCGGCACCTGCCACGCCAGGCCCGGGCCAGCTGCGTGCTCGGGCTGGCGCAGCAGCCAGTCGCTGAGCCGCTCGCCCGGCCGCACTTCCGCGGCGTCGGCAGGGACGCTCGATGCGGCATGGGAGGGGGACATCATCAGCACGCTCGCTGCGGCCAGCAGAGTGAGGTGAAGTGGGTTGGTGACCGTGCCGAGCGGAGGCGGGGTCATGAACCAGCGCTTGTCGAAGCAACGTTGGCTGGCACAGACGGATTCCACCGCTCGAAGCTCAAGCACAGATCACGGGAAAGGCACTGCTCGGAATAGACCACCTCGAGCCTGTCGCCGATCGGGGCAAGGCCGAAGCGGGCTGGCGGCAGCGACGCCGAAGCCGGGCGCGTGCTGCTGCGTTCCTCGATCCAGCGCAGCGAACTCGCCGGCCTGCCGGCGAGCAGGCTGTCAGCGGGGGGCTCGATCGGCCGCTGTTCGATCTCGTCGCGTATGCCCGAGCGGTAGCCAGGCATCAGATCGCGCTCGCGCTGAAAGCGTGCCGTGGCACGCTCGGCAGCGGTGGCGGAGGGCCAGGCAGGCGTATTGAAGAGGCGCACTGCGCGCCAGTCGGTCGTCAGGCCGGCCGTCCCCACAAGGCGTCCATGGCGCAATCGCACCGCTTCACCCGAGGCGCTGTACCAGACCTCTGTAGGACCTTCGGGGTGGGCGTCGACGTATCCGAGCACGAGAAAGACGGTGCGGCCCTCGAAGTTGGCGCGCAAATAGCTGAACTCCGGACGAAATGTGTGGGAGTCCGAGGGCGAGGCGTTGTAGAGGTGCCGAGCCGTGGCAAGCATTGCCGAGGAGCCCGAAGAGCATCCGCCCAAAAAAAAGGATGATGCGAGTACGCAGCATCCTAGTTTTCGCACCGCGCCAGCGGCGCGTTGGACTCTCGCTGGGAACCCCCCCTTGCGGAGGGCTCCGGTCATTACCTGGTGCCGGTGGACCCGGTGGTTCCGGTCCCGGTTCCAGTTCCGGTTCCGCCGCCGGGAAGGAGGAAGCTGCCACCACCGCTGCCACCGCCGCCACCAGCGGCAGCCGCCAGCAGCGCTCCGCTGCCAGCCAACAGGCCGACCTGTTGCCCCGTGAGGCTGCCACCGCCTGCTGCGCGCACGGCAGCAGCAGCGTCGGCTGGCGGCGTAGGCAGTTGCTGGGCCAGTGCAGGCGCGGCCGCAAAGGCTGCGATGGCCATGGCTGCGATCAGGTGACTATGTTTCATGGACGTTCCTGTTCGAATGAAGCTTGGAAGTGAACGGGGACTACAACTGAAAGTAACCTGCAATGCGCGTTGTTACCCGTCAACGAAATGAATGCTACCACTCCAAGGGGGAGACCGATAGCCAAAAACAGGCGACGACGGGGTGTGGTTTACGCTAAAACGGCAACGCTTCCACGGGCGGCAAGTTGAATCTTGAAGCTGACAATTGAAACAAAAATTAGAACTTCGGAATTATTTTGAGAGGCGTTTTTCAGAGGTTGCAGCGCCGTTGAAGTGGAAAAATCTTCTGCTGTTGAAATTATTGGTTTCAATAAATAAACGAAGCTTTTCCCGGAATCGAGCGTCCCGGTGGCTGAGTGCTTCGTTCTTATTCAAGCGGGCCGTTGGCCGCACCGTGCACCAGGCGCTCGAACACATCCGCCGAGCCCATCTGGCCGCCCTTCAGCATGATCTCCATGCCGTCGAGCGCGGCCTCGTCGCTGTGGACGCGGCACAGCGATGCGCCCGCGCCCATGTCGGCCACATAGGAGAGTCCCCATGCATCGAGCGCCTGCACGGCGTGGCTCGAGGTGTCGCCTCCGGCGATGCCGATGCGTTGCAATGGGGCCATGGCGAGCACCTTTGCCAGCAAATCGCCGCCGGCGCGCGCGAGCGCCTGGGCGTCGACGTTGCCTTGCGTGAGCTTCTGTTCGGCGGGCCGGGTACAGGCCAGCACGTTTCGGCCGCGCGCAAGCCCCTGCGCGATCTCTTCCGCGTAGCGCTCCAGCGTGGCAGCGTCCAGTCGCGCGAGCCTTGGCGCATCGAGCCACACGGGATCGAAGGACCGTGCCGCCGCTACCTGTCGTGCCGTCACGGGCGAGAGGCTTCCGGCGAGAACCAGCACGGGGCCGCGCGCGGGAGCCACGCGGCGCGGGTCAGACTGCGCATCGCTGCGTGTGCCAAGCGCGGTAGCCAGCGCATCGACCACACTGCTCGGGCCCACGGCAAGCAACGTGGCGCGCCTGGCCTGCGCCCACAGCACTTGGCCGATCGTTGCCAGCTGCGGGGCATCGGCCACGTCGAACAGCACGGCCTCGGCGCTGCTGCCAGGGGATGGCGGGCTCAGCGCGCGCTGCAGCGCCTCCTCGAGCGCCTCCGGGCCCTGCGAAGCGGCCGGGAAAGGAACGGAGCGCACGTCGGCCAGGCCCTGCCTGGCCAGATGCAGCCTCAGGTCCGCCTCATGCATCGGCGTGACCGGGTGGTGGCTCATCGTCGGATGCCGGTCGATGCGAAACACCTCGCCGCCGGCGCCCGCCGCGGCGAACAGGTTGCCGAACAGGCAATGCCGGCCCAGGTTGGGCTGGCCGCCGACGATGGCGGTCCATGGCTGTTCGACAGCCCCGCGCAATGCGCGCACGGCGGCGCCGATGGAGCCGATGTGCGGCGCGCTGTCGAAGGTCGAGCAGGTCTTGTAGTGCAGCACGCGTGCGCCGAGCGACCGGAACAGCACGACGACCGGCGCCAGTTCGGCCTGCATGGCCTCCGGCGTCATGGCGCGCGCCGCGCCCGCGATGCCCAGCACGTCGAGCGGGCCGGCGCGTTCGAGCCGCGCGGCGTCGGGCGTCTTCAGGAACAGCAGGGCCCGCAGGCCCGCGCGCGCCGCGGTGCCGAGCGTGTCGGTTGCGCCAGTGAAATCGTCGCCGTAGTAGACGATCGCGGGGGCCGGATTCATGGCTTGCCGAAGAAGGCCAGCGCGCGTGCCAGTTCGGGCGCGTGCCTCGCTGCCTCCGTCAGCGCCGTGCCCGCGCGCGCGGCCGACCAGGCCTGCCGGATGCTGGTCACGCCGGCCTCCGCGCCGTCAGGGTGCGCGAGGATGCCGCCGCCGGCCATGAAGAGCAGGTCGTCGCTGCCGATGGCAGCCCAGGTGGCCGGCACCGTGCCGGCCCATTGGCCCGACGAGAAGGCGGGCATCACGCGGTCGTCCGCGGCGTCCGTCAGCGGCGTGAAGCAGTCGCGCGCCGACTCGACGACTTCGCTGTCGGGCTGCGAGAACTTGCCCTGCAGGCCGTGCACGTGCATGTGGTCGACGCCGGCCAGCCGCCAGAGCGTTTGATAGGCCTGGAAGGAGATGCCCAGCAGCGGGTGCCGCGACAGCGCCCCGTAGCCGTTGCGGTGGCCGTGCAGCGCCAGGCCGGTGTGGCGGCGCAGGGTCTGGATGCCCGAATAGCCGCACCCGTTGAGGCTGGCCATGACGCAGGAGCCGCCTTCGCGCTCCACGAGGTCGGCATGCCGCTTCATCGCATCGGTCTCGTCGGTGATGTTGAAGGCCACCATCACGTGCTTGCCGGTGCGCTCCCGATGCGCACGCACGGCCGCCATCACCGCCGGCACGCGCTCGGCCAACGGTGCATGGGCGGGGTCGGCGCAGACTTCGTCGTCCTTGATGAAATCGACGCCCGCGGCGCAGAGTCTTGCGACCAGCTCGGCAGTCTCGTTCGCGGACAGCCCCACGTTCGGCTTGATGATCGTGCCGACCAGCGCGCCCGTCGCCACGCCGGTGGCGTGCCGCGTCCCMAAGATACCGGCGCGCGGCATCTCGAAACGTGCGCGGTAGGCTGCCGGCAGCTGCAGCGATTCGAGCCGCAGGCCCGTCACTTCGCCCAGGTCGTACAGGTTGCCCGACACCGTGGCGGCGAGCGTCGGCAGGTTGGCGCCGATGTTCGCCACGGGAAAGGAAATGTCGACGTGCGCACGCCGCCACGGGCCGCGCGTGCCCCTGCGTTCGAGCAGTGCGTTCGGCAGGCTCGGCGCCTCGGCCGGCGCGAGCTCGGTGATCGCCTCGACGGTGGCGCGCGCGCGTTCGCGCAGCGCATCGGTCTCGCCCTCGACCCGCGTGAAGGTGCCGCACGATTGCTCGCCGGCCATCACCTCGGCCACGGCGGCCGGGTCCAGCGGCGTCTCGACGAGGTAGCGCGCGCGGATGCGTTCGGGCACCATCGTCACAGCTTGCTCAGGTCGGGAAAGGGCCGCACCGGCTCGCTGCCGTCCCAGCCTTCGGAGGCGCTGCGGATCAGGTCGAACATCTTGCCCTTCGGCCCCGCCACTTCGGACAGCTCGATCACCGTGCCCGGGTGGTATTCGGTGTCGAAATAGATGAAGCGGCCGCGCTCGCCCACCTCGCCGCTCATCACCGGCTTGAAGCCCTGCGCGGTGAGGCGTGCGAGGTCGGCGTCGTAGTCGGCCGTCCAGTAGGCGACGTGCTGCAGCCCGGTGCGGCCGGCCTGCAGGAAGTCGCGGTACATCGAGGGCACGTCGTTGCGCGTCTGGATCAGCTCGACCTGCACATAGCCCGAGTTGGCCAGTGCCACCGAGTTGTGCGGCTCGTGCGCCTCGCCGTTGTAGCGGTAGTTCTTGATGGGCACCCGGGGGTTGTAGAACCACGGGCCCACGCCCAGCTTCGTGCTCCAGTGGTCCATGGCGGCTTCGATGTCGTGCACGACATAGCCCAGCTGGCGGATCTCGCCGAGGAATCGACTCATTGCGGTTGGCTCCGTTGATGTGAGTGTGTTGTTGTGATCAGAACTTGAGGAAGCCGGTCGAGAACCACGGGAAGGCGGCCACCAGCACCAGGCCGATCAGCATCGCGCCGATGTAGCCCCAGATGTGCTTGATGCCCTCGTCCGGGTTGACCTTGCTGACGGCGCAGGCGCCGTAGTAGCCGACGCCGAAAGGCGGTGCGAACAGGCCGATGCCCATCGCGAAGATCACGACCATCGCGTAGTGCACCTCGTGCACGCCGGCCGCCTTGGCGATGGGGAACAGCAGCGGCCCGAACAGCACGATGGCCGGAATGCCCTCGAGCACGCTGCCCAGCACGATGAAGGCGACGATCGACACCGCCAGGAAGCCGTAGGCGCCGCCGGGCAGGGCGCCCATGACGCGTGCCAGGTCCTGCGAGAAGCCCGACTGCGTGAGGCCCCAGGCCATGGCCGTGGCGCAGCCGACGATGAAGATGATGGCGCCCGAGAGCGAGGCCGTGTCGACCAGCATCGGCTTGAGCCGCTTCCAGTCGAACTGCCGGTACACGAAGAGGCCGACCAGCGCCGAGTAGACGATGCCGATGGTCGACACCTCGGTGGCCGTGGCCACGCCCTCGACCACGGCGGCGCGGATCACGAAGGGCAGCAGCACCGCCGGCAGCGCGACCAGCAGCAGCTTGCCGATCTCGCGCTTGCTGTGGCGCTGCACGCCGCTCAGGTCTTCGCGTCGGTAGCGCCACCAGACCACCACGCACAGTGCCGCGCCGAGCACCACGGCCGGCAGCAGCCCGCCCGTGAACAGTGCCGCGATGGAGATGCCGGTGACCGAGCCGATGGTGATCAGCACGATCGACGGCGGAATGGTCTCGGTCTGCGCACCGGTGGCCGAGAGCAGCGCCACCAGGTCGCCGGGCTTCGCGCCGCGCTTGACCATCTCGGGAAACAGCACGGGCGCGATGGCCGCCATGTCGGCGATCTTCGAACCGKAGATGCCCGACACCAGGTACATCGCGCCGATCAGCACGTACGACAGGCCGCCGCGCACATGGCCCAGCAGGCTGGCGAGGAACTGGATCATGGCGCGCGCCATGCCCGTCATCTCGATCAGCGCGCCGAGGAAGATGAAGAGCGGCACCGCGAGCAGGATCAGGTGCGACATGCCCTCGTCGAGCCGGCCCACCATCACCAGCAGCGGCGTGCGCGTGGTGAGCGCCAGGTAGCCGAAGGTGGCCAGCGCGAACGAGAAGGCGATGGGCACGCCCGAGAGCACGGTGGCCGCCACCACGACCACGAAGAAGATCACGAGATTGAACTTGCCGAGCGTCGCGAACAGCGGCGCGGCGAGCCAGAAGGCGCCGACCAGCGCAGCCACGCCGAGCACCGCGGCCGCGATCTGCCGTCCGGTGCACACGCGCAGCAGGCGCAGCAGCGCCATCGCCAGCATGATGCCGATGCCGGCCGGAATGGCCGCGGCGCGCCAGGCGTTGCTGATCTCCAGCGCGGGCGTGACGATGAACGACTCTTCGTGCGCATAGTCGATCGAAGGCCAGATGATCAGCACCAGGAACGCGACCGAGGCCGCGATGGCGAAGGCGTCGAGCATCGCGCGCGTCGAGGCCGTCACCTTCTGCAGCAGCGCCGTCATGCGCATGTGCTCGCCGCGGCGCAGCGCCACGACCGCGCCGAGCATCGACAGCCACAGGAAGAGGATGGACGCCAGTTCGTCCGACCACACCAGCGGTGCATGGAACACATAGCGCGACACCACGCCCGCGAACAGCACGCCGATCTCTGCCAGCACGAGCAGCGCGGCCACGGCCTCGACCAGCCCGCCGAGCACCCGATCGGCGCGCCCGGCCACGCCGCTCAGTGCGTTGGCGCAGGGCCCGGCGCCCGCGAAGGCGGCCGCTTCGAAAGTGGATTCATGCACCATGGGCGATCAGGCCAGCTTGCCGACCGCGCCTTCGAGCAGCGCCCAGGCCTCGGGGCCGAAGCGGCCCTTCCATTCGCCGTAGAAGCCCGAATCGCGCAGCTTGGCGCGGAAGCTGTCGGCCGTGGGGCGGTTGATGGTGAGGCCCTTGGCCTGCAGGTCGCCGACGACCGACTCGTTGAGCTTCCTGATGTCCTCGCGCTGCTGCATGCCCGCGTCGTTGATGGCGCGCGAGACGATGGCCTTGAGGTCGTCGGGCAGTGCGTCCCAGGCGCGGCCGTTGGCGATGAACCAGTAGCCGTCCCAGATGTGGTTGGTGAGCGAGCAGAACTTCTGCACCTCGAACAGCTTGGCGACCTGGATGATCGGCAGCGGGTTCTCCTGCGCATCGACGATCTTCGTCTGCAGCGCGGAATAGACCTCGCTGAACTGCAGGCTCGCGGGCGCGGCGCCCAGCCCCTTGAACATCGAGATCGACAGCGGGCTCACCGGCACGCGGATCTTCAGGCCGTCCATGTCCTTCGCGGAGGTGACCGCGGCCTTGCTGCTGGTGGTCTGGCGGAAGCCGTTGTCCCACATCTTCTCGAAGGCATGGAGGCGCGACTTGGCGATGGCACCGCGCACATGCGCGCCGAGCTTGCCGTCCATCGCGGCCCAGACCTGGTCGTAGTCGTTGAACGCGAAGCCGACGGCATTGATCGCCGCCACCGGCACCAGCGTGGCGATGACCAGCGCCGAGGGCGTGAAGAACTCGATGCCGCCCGAGCGCACCTGCGCCAGCATGTCGGTGTCGCCGCCGAGCTGGTTGTTCGGAAAGATCTTGATCTCGACCCGGCCCTTGGTTTCCTTCGCGATGCGGTCGGCCGCCTCCTGCGCGCGGATGTTCAGCGGATGGCTGAGCGGGAGGTTGTTGCCGTACTTGTACGAGAACTCCGCAGCGCGCGCGAGGCGCGGCAGCGCCGACACGATGCCGGCGGCGGGGAGGGCGGAAAGCGTGCGCAAGGCACTGCGGCGGGTCAGCGATGTCATGTTTTGTCTCCAGGATCTTCGGAATGCTATTGATGCAATCTGATGCATCATTGGATTCGGGCCACAGCGAAGATAGAAGGATGCATGATCCGGGTCAAACTTCGATCTGATGGTTTTTGATGTATGCGGGATAACCCTTCACCTCTTTCGCCCCCTGCGTCCTCCGCACCCGCCGATGCACGGCGCGCGCGCGTGGTCGACATCGCCCGTGCGGCGCAGGTGTCGACCGCCACCGTCGACCGCGTGCTCAACCGGCGCCCCGGCGTGCGCGACGCCACGGTGCAGCGCGTGCTCAAGGCCGCGGGCGAGCTCGACTACCTGCCCGGGCCCGAGCTGTATGCGGCGCTCACGCCGCCGCCGCTGCGGCTGGTGTTCCTGCTGCCGGCGGGCACCAACCGCTTCATCCGCATGCTGGGCGACATGGTGGGTTACTCGCAGGAGCATTGGGCGCCGTTCAACGTGCAGTGCCGCACGGTGTTCATCGAGAGCTTCAATCCGCACGAACTGGCGAACGCATTGCGGCGCCACGGCCAGCGCTGCGACGGCATCGCGATGATGGCGCTCGAGCATCCGGCGGTGCGCGAGGCCGTGGCCGCATTGGCCGCGCGCGGGCTGCCGGTGGTCACGCTGATCTCGGACCTGTCGAACTCCGAGCGCGCCGCGTTCGTGGGGCTCGACAACCGGGCGGCCGGTCGCACCGCGGGCTACCTCATCGGCCGCTTCATCGGCGCGCGCGCCGCGAAGGTCGCGCTGATCGCGGGCAGCCTGAGCTACAAGGCGCACGAGGAGCGCGAGGCCGGCTTCCTGCATGTCATCGACGAGATGTTCCCCCGGCTCGAAGTGGTGGGCCTGCGCGAAGGCCAGGACGACGCCGGCAAGAACTACCGGCAGACGCGCGCGCTGCTGGAGCAATACCCCGACATGGGCGGCATCTACAACATCGGCGGCGCGTCGGACGGCGTGGCGCGTGCATTGAAGGAAGCGGGGCGCGAGCAGAAGGTGGTCTTCATCGGCCATGGCCTCACGCCCGACACGCGTGCGCTGCTGATCGACGGCAGCATGGACGCGGTGATCACGCAGAGCCCGCACACCACGCTGATGAGTTGCGTGCGGATCTTCACCAACCTGCGCGACAGGCGCGAGCCGCTCAGCGGCGTGGAGACCACGCGCAGCCAGGTGATCTTTCGCGAGAACCTTCCCTAGGCAGGTTGTGCGCTGCCGGCCGGCGCCGTCATGCGCTGCAGCAGCGGCTGCCGCGCCAGCACCGCATCGCGCGGGCCGTGGTCGAGCACATGGCCGGCCTCCATCAACAGCACGGTGTCGAAGCGGTCGAGCAGGCTCAGGCGGTGGATCGACGCGATCACGCAGGCATTCGGGAACGCGCTGGCGATGCGCTCGAGCACGCGCGCCTCGGTGCCGATGTCGAGCGCGCTGGTCGGCTCGTCGAGCAGCAGCAGCGAGCTGCCTTCCGCCGCCAGCACGCCGCGCGCCAGGCACAGGCGCTGGCGCTGTCCGCCCGAGAGGTTGAAGCCGCGCTCCGACACGGCCGTGTCGAGATCGCCGTGGTTCGCCTTCAGCACCTCGTCGAAGGTGCTGGTGTGCAGCGCCGCGAGCAGCCGCGCGTCGTCCGCCGGCTGGCCGAAGGCGAGGTTCTCGCGCACGCTGGCCTCGAAGAGTTCGGTCTCCTGCGGGATCAACGTGGCGAGCCGTCGCAGCTGCGGCCAGTCGACCGGCTGGCCGTCGAGCGTGAGCGTGCCGGCGTGCGGCGCATAGAGGCCGGCGAGCACGCGCAGCAGCGTGCTCTTGCCACCGCCGCTCGGGCCGACGAGCGCCACGCACTGGCCGCGGCGCAGGGTGAGGGCGACGTTGTGCAGGCCGCTGCGTGGCGGCTCGGTCGCATCGCCGACGGGCTCGCCGCGCGGTGTGTACTTCCATTGCAGCGCATCGACGCCGAGTTGCGCCCAGGTCGCGCCGGCGTCGATGCGCTCGCGCTCGGGCACTTGCTCGGGCGCGGTCGATAGCATGTCCCCCGAGGGCGCTTGCCAGATCGGCTCGGCGCTCGTGTAGTCGGTGTGCATGCGCGCGAAGAAGCTGAAGTTGGCCGCCACCGAGGTCACCACGCCGGCTGCCTGCTGTGCGTACTGGTAGATCATGAACACCGCGCCCAGCATCACGGCCTGGCCCGGCACACGCGCCTGCCATACGTAGATCACGACCAGGCCCCAGGTCAGCATCAGGCCCATCATGTCGACCGCGAACCACTTGCCTTCGTTCAGCACCACGGTGCGCTTGAGCGGCAGCGAAATGGCCGCCATGCGCCGGCGCAACAACAGTCGCGACGCGCCCTGCAGCCGGAGGCCGATCACGGTCGATGCATTGCCCAGGAAATCGAGCAGCGTGGCCACGTAGCGCCGATCGGCATCGTTCTCGGCGCGGGCCAGCTTCATCAGCGCGCGGTCGATGCGCACGATCACGAGGCCGATCAGCACATAGCCCGCGAGCGCCGTCATGCCGCTGGTGCGCGACAGCAGCGCGAGCGCGACCAGCGGGCCGACGAAGTTGACCGCATTCGTGAGCCAGATGAACTGGTTCTGCGCGAAATCGGCCAGCGCACGGCTGGCCTGGTGCACGCGGTGCTGCAGCTCGCCGGAATGGTGGCCGTCGTGCCAGGCCAGCGGCGCGGCGGCGATGCGCGCATAGAGCTTGTCGGCGAGCCGCTCGCGCACCTTCAGGCCGACATTGCGCTCGAGGATGCGGCCCGGGCCGTGCAGCGCCCAGGCGCCGACGTACACCGCGGCCAGCGTGCCGATCCAGCGGCCCGCGCCAGCGAACTCGCTGCGCTGCAGCGCGTTGATGGCCTGTCCCGCCAGATAGGGCAGCGTGAGGCGGATCAGCTGCGAGGAGGCGAGCAGGGCGGTGGCACCGAGCAACTGCCCGCGGGCGCCGGCCGCGAAGTGCCACAGCGCGGCATAGAGTTCGCGGATGGCGTTGCCGGGGGCGTTCTTCTCGGTCTCAGTCGGCATGCGTCGTCAGCCCGCTTTGCGGAATGTGAGGTTGATGCGGTGGCTGCCCAGCGCCGGATGTGGCTGGTCCTTGAGCGGCAGCACGCCGTGGTAGCGCAGCCGGTCCTCGCCGCCCCAGACCACGACGTCGCCATGCTGCAGCGGGATGCGCGCGGCCTTGTCGCCGCGCTCCAGCCCGCCGAACAGGAAGACGGCGGGCATGCCCAGCGAGACCGAGACGATCGGCGCTTCGTAGTCGCGCTCGTCCTTGTCCTGGTGCAGGGAGAGCCGGGCGCCGGGTTCGTAGCGGTTGACCAGGCAGGCATCGGGCGCGAAGCCGTCGAAGCCCGCTGCCGCAGCGGCCTCGCGGGCGAGGCGCGCAAACGATTCGGGCATGGCGGGCCAGGGCCGCCCGGTGTCGGGGTCGGTGAGGCTGTAGCGGTAGCCGCGGCGGTCGCTGGTCCAGCCCAGTGCGCCGCAGTTGGTCAACGCGACGGACATGGTGAAGCCGCCGGGCGTCACCATGTGGCGGAACGGTGCGCGTTCGGCCAGGGCGTGAATCGCAGGAAGGAGCTCATCAACGAAGGGCAAGGCGAAACCGGGGAGGACGAAAGCGCCGGGCCCGAGGGGTTCGCGCGCTTCGCGGAGTGGATCGTCGAACAGATCGAGCGTCATGGGAACATTGTGGCGTCGTGGACGAGTGCTTCAAACAAGAGCACGCCTCAAGACAACCCATCCCGTGAGTTTGCCTCCCCCGTGGCGCCTGACGCCACGGCCCTCGCGTCGCAGGACCGGCGCTAGCGAACGGTGGACATCACCGTCGCGCGGCACCGGGGCTGGTCACGGGGCTGCAGCAGGTTGCAGTTGTCCAGCGCGCGCTGCTGCATGTCGCTGAGCTTCGGGCGTTCCTGCTGGTACTGCGGCTGCCGCTGGTACTCGGGCACATAGACCGGCGCGGGCTCCTGCCAACGCTGGCGGCGCTCGTATTCGCGGCGCTGCTCGTGCTCCTGCCGCTCGTACTCGCGGCGGTCCTGCCGCTCGCGGTCATTCTGGAGCCGCCACATGCATGAATTGAAGTCGAGGCCCGAGCGGCCGCTGGCGCAGTAGCGGCGGTCGTTCTCGTAGGCGTAGTCGCCTTGGGCGAAGGCGGGAACGGAACTCATGAGGCCGAGGAATGCCAGGAGAGCGAGTTTTTTCATGATGAGTGGCCTGTTCTGTGATTGCCGTGTATCTGTGCAGTGTGAGAGGTCTGCCATAGGCCGAATGTAGCCGGTCGTCCTGAGCGCACGTAGGGTCGAAGCTGCCGGGGTTCACGCGACTGCATGCTCAACGTCCGTGAGCCGTGGCCAGCCGACGCAGCCGGGGCCGCGCGCAACGCTGCGTGGGTTCATGCATGACCCGTGGATGGCCGCATCCCATGAACATGTGAAGTAGTACCAAGGGATTCACTTATTGAAACGATCGGCCAAAGGCCTATGGTCAACCCATCATGGACACAGTGCGCCTCGACATTCACGTGCCGGAAGGCTGGGCATGCTGGATCGAGCTCGCCCGTACGCCCCATGGCACCTATGCGGGGTTCGCAGAGCTGAGCCACCAGGGCATTGCGCGGTGCGCACTGGTGATCACCCGGCAGTTGTCGTGGGAGGCGGCTGTGGAACGCGCGACGGTGCGGGCGGACCATTTCGTCCGGCAATGGATGCCGCAGCGGAGCGAGGCGCCAGGGCCCCGGGGCAACACTCGGTGGCCCGACATCGCGAGCACCGCCGTTCCCGGCGACGCATAGGCGCAATCCACGCGAAAGGCGCGAAAAGGGCGCTCCCGGCGCGGTGGCCCCCGCTCATGGTAGAAACCGCGAGCCGCGGAAGTCCCCTATTCCGCTTCGTGCGCTCGCCACACCTTTCTCGCTCCCATGTCTCACACCCCACAACGGGCTGAAAAACCGCGCGCCCGGTGGCAGGCGTGGTTGCTCGCCTGCCTTGCCGCGCTCTGCATGGCCGGTTGCGCCGGCTTGCCCACCGACGTGCAGCGCAATCCCTCGGTCGCCATTGCCGATGGCGCGGACACCGTGCTGGGCCGCCTCGTGAAGGCGGCCGCGCCGCCCGGCGAACCGCTGAGCGGATTCCGGCTGCTGCCGATGCCGCAGTTCTCGCTGCATGCGCGCATCGAGCTCGCGCGCCGCGCGCAGCGCTCCATCGACGTGCAGTACTACCTCGTGCAGAACGACGAGACCGGGCGCTACCTGCTGCGTGCCCTGCGCGATGCGGCGGACCGCGGCGTGCGGGTGCGCCTGCTGGTCGACGATCTCTACACCGCGGGCGCCGATTCGCTGTTCACCAGCTTCGCCTCGCATCCGAACGTCGAGGTGCGCCTCTTCAACCCGTTCCCGGCGGGGCGCGACCGTTTCGGCACGCGCTGGGCTGCGTCGCTGTTCGATTTCGACCGCGTGCACCGGCGCATGCACAACAAGCTCTACGTGGTGGACAACACGATGGCGGTCATGGGCGGGCGCAACATGGCCAACGAGTACTTCCTGCGCGACGGGGGGTCGAATTTCATCGACATCGACACGCTGGTGGCGGGTGCCGTGGTGCCAAGGCTGTCGTCGTTGTTCGACATGTACTGGAACAGCCCCTACGTGTACCCGATCGAATCGCTGGTGGCGAAGGGCAGTGAATCGCCGAAAGAGCTGCGCGAGCGTTTCGACCGGCTGACCGGCGGGCCCGAGGCGCTGCATCCCGAGGAGCCGGACTCCACCGACCTGCTGGGCAACAACCCGCTGGCCAAGGACCTGAATGCGGGCGCGCTCTCGCTCACCTGGGCGCGTGCCGAAGCCTATGCCGACGCACCGGCCAAGGCCCTCGCACCCACGGAAGAAGGGCGCGGGCTGCCGGCCGACGTGGCGACGGACAGCGTGCTCTACAACGTGCGGCGCTACCTGCGCGGCGCCCAGAGCGAGATCATGCAGACCACGCCCTACCTGATTCCCGGGCGCGGCGGCATGGAGTCGATCCGCATCGTGCGGGGCAACGGCGTGAGCTACAGCATCGTGACCAATTCGCTGGCCGCCACCGACGAGTCGCTGGTGCACATCGGTTACCGGCGCTACCGCGCCGAGATGCTGCGGCTGGGCGTCGAGCTCTATGAGCTGAGCCCCAAACGCGTGGAGCAGACGAAGCGCTTCGGCATGTACGGCTCCGCGAGCGGCCGGCTGCACGGCAAGTCGGCCGTGATCGATCGCAAGATCGTGTTCGTCGGCTCGATGAATTTCGATCCGCGCTCGATGCTGCACAACACCGAGGTCGGCATCTTCATCTTCAGCCCGCAGATCGCGCAGCAGCTCACCAGCCTGATCGGATTCATCCGGCTCGACGGCGCGTACCAGCTGCAGCTGGGGCCGAGGGGCGGCATCGAGTGGGTGAGCCCGGCGTCGGGCGACGCGGCCGACACCATCCTGCACACGGAGCCCGAGACGGATTTCTGGTCGCGCTGGAAGCTCGAGCTGCTGGCGCCGCTGGTGCCCGAGAGCCTGCTCTAGCGAACGGTCGAAGGGCGGACATCCTCAAAAGAGGGGATGGCGGGGATGGAAGGCTCACCGAAGAATCGCATCGCTCGTGTTACGAGTTGATTCTTTTGTTTGCTCTTTACTTCCTACCGCCATGAAAACCACCACATCGACCCTGGCCGCCCCCAAGCGGTTCCACAAGACGACGCGCACTGCCTGCGCCGTTGCGCTCCTGATCTCGTTGGGCGCCTGCGGCGGAGGCGGGGGTGGAGGAAGCGGTGGGTTCGCCGGCTTTCCTGTCGGGAGCGGCACGCCGGCGAGCAACCCGCCCGCCGGCGACCCGCCTGCCGCCGCGGTCACGTTCTCCGGAACGGCTGCATCCGGCCTTCCCCTGACCGGCACGGTGACCGTCAAGGACGCGAAGGGCGCCACGAAGACCGTGCCCCTCTCCGCGAACGGCGGCTACACCGTGGACGTCACGGGCATGACCGCCCCGTTTGTCTTCCGCGCCGAAGGCACGGTGGGCGGCCAGCGCACGGTGATCCACTCGGCTGCGACTGCCGCCGATGCGAACGGCACCATCAACATCACGCCACTGACCGACCTCGTGGTGTCGAACATTGCGGGCCAGCTGGCCGAGAAGTACTTCGACAGCGGGAGCTTCGGCACGCTGACGGCCGCCGAACTGCAGGCGGAATCCGATGGCCTGAAGGCCAAGCTGCTGCCGGTGCTGCTGGCGTTGGGCGTGGATGCGAGCATCGACCTGCTGCGCACCGCGTTCTCCCCGCTCTCCAGCGCGCTGGACAAGGCGCTCGACGTCCTGCGCGTGAACGTGGACCCCGCGACGAACGTCGCGACGATCACCAACATCGTCACCCAGCAGCAGATCGTCGACGACCTTGCCGTCAAGGCCGCCGCGGAAACCGCGGCCACGCCGCTGAGCGGCACCGGCATGGAAACGGCCGCGGACGACATCACGCTCATTCGCAAGGTGCTCTCGGACTTCGTCGGGAAATTCGCGAACGGATTGCCCGCGGCTGCCGAGCTGACGCCGCTGATGACGAGCAGCAACCCCGTGACCGGTGGCTACAACTTCCGGTCCTCCGACCAGAACGGGACCGACTTCGCCAACGAGACCGCGGCCGACATCAACCTCGTGGGAGCCAGCTTCGCGGATGTCGTCATTCGCAGGATCAACTACACCATCGATGCCAACAACCTGAGCCCGCGCGCCTTCGTCGATTTCACGCACCGCGACAGGAACGGCGTCGCCTTCAGCAACAACCAGAGCATGCAGATCGTCAAGGGCACGGACGGCACATGGCGGCTGCGCGGCGACGGCCGCGTGCTGGACCTCAATCCGCACGTCCAGGCCATGAAGGACAACGCGACGGGCTGCGTGACCACGGGCTTCCAGTTCTCGATCCAGGACCACAACACGGGCAACAGCGGCAATGTCGCCACGGTGGTGGTCACGGGCCCCGGGCTGCCCGCCGGCGGCGTGCGCCATGTCCGTCCGCCGTCGGGCGGCTACTGGCCCATCCAGGGCGGCGACGGCAGCAACTTCCACTACCTGGCGTCGAACWGCAGCGGCATCGTCACGGCAGGGCTGGCCGAAGACGCGATCTCTGCGATTCCCGCGAATGCCGAGTACACGTTCACTGCCCTCGACAGCGGCGATGCGGTCGCCCAGTTCAGCGGATTCGACATCGTCTACAAGCAGCGCTTCCACGCCCGGCCGCTGACGCTGGCAGAGGCGGCGGCCACGGCCTACCCGGCCTTCACGACCTCGGCGCCTTTGGCCTCGTACAACGGCGGCGGCGACTTCACCGTCAGCGCCACCGGCCTGAACCCCGGCTTCGCGTCGGAGTTCTACCTGAGCCTGAATGACGGGACGAACCGATTCGAAGACCAGGCCGACATCGCGCCGACGACCGCGGGCGCCGCGTCGAAGACCTTCAGTTTGCCGGCCGTGTCGGGGCCGTCGGTGTTCCGCTACATGTTCGTCAGCACACGTGACGCCGGCTGGCGCGAACTGGTTCTCCGCCAGCAGTAAGGACTCGGAGCCTCGCGGGCGAAACCTGCAGCTGCTACTGCTGCAGGCGCCCGTTGAGGTACGGCTCGGGATCCACGGCGGTGCCGTTCTTGCGGATCTCGAAATGCACCTTCACGCGGTCGGCGTCGCTGCGGCCCATCTCGGCGATCTTCTCGCCCTGGCGCACGACCGCGTTTTCCTTCACGAGGATGGTCTGCGCATGGGCGTAGGCGGTGAGGAAGGTGTCGTTGTGCTTGACGATGACCATGTTGCCGTAGGAGCGCAGTTCGCTGCCCACGTACACCACGCGGCCGTCGGCCGATGCGACGATGGGGTCGCCGAGGCTGCCCGCGATGTCGATGCCCTTGTTGCGCACGCCATCGAAGCGGGTGATGGTGGTGCCGCTGGCGGGACGGATGAACAGCGCCTGCCGCTGGGCCGGCGGCGTGACGGCCTGCCCGGGCCGCACGGAGGGTGCGGGCGTGGTACAGGCCGCGAGGGCCGCGGCAACCAGCGCTGCAGCGCCGGTACGGAAAAGAAGAGTCTGAAGGTGCATGGCGCTGTTGGAACGGATTCGTTGCGGAGGGTTCCTGCGGTCTGGCACGTCGGGCGCGCCGTGCGGCAGATGCTAGCAAACTCGCACCCTCCTTCCTGAAGGGGGCGAACGCGAAGGGCTATCGCTATTTCAGCGGAATCGGCGTGCCGCGGTCGATGGGCACGGCCGTCACGCTGTTTTTCGGCGATCCGTCGATCAGCAGGTCGGAATAGGTGAGGTAGACCAGCGTGTTGCGCTTGGCATCGACCATGCGCACCACGCGCAGGCGCTTGAAGAGCACCGAGAGCCGCTCGCTGTAGACCTCCTCGCGCTTCGGCAGCGGCTGCGTGATGCTCACCGGGGCGACCTGGCGGCAGGCGATGGAGGCCTCGGCCTTGTCTTCGGCCACGCCGAAGGCGCCTGCCAGCCCGCCGGTCTTGGCGCGCGAGACATAGCAGGTCACGCCGTTGACCTTGGGGTCGTCGTAGGCCTCGATCACGATCTTGTGGTCGGGGCCGATGAGTTTGAAGGCGGTGTCGACATCGCCCACCGTTTCCGCCCTGGCCACGGATGCCGCCAGCGCAAAACCGAGGCTGGCGCCGCAGAGGAGGGTGGCGCGAAGTGTCTTGTTCATGAGGTTTGTCAAACGATGCTGAGTTCGTGCACGCGGTCGAAGCTGCCGCGGCGGCGGTCTTCGAAGTAGTGCTCCAGCGCCTGGCGCACGGTGCGGAAGGCGATTTCTTCCCAGGGAATCTCTTCCTCGGCGAAGAGCCGGGCCTCGATGGTCTCGTGGCCCGGGTCGAAGCGGTCGTCGAGCAGGCGGGCGCGGTAGAACATGTGGACCTGGCCCACGCGCACGACGCTGATCACCGCGAACAGGCCTTCCATCTC
>NZ_JBFUHN010000074.1:0-33618 GCF_056402375.1 Variovorax sp. P4_B10
GCGCCGCGCACTCGATCGTCGGCAGCTGCAAGGTCGAGCTGTTCGACGTCGCCAAGATCGTGCGCGAGAGCGGTCGCGCCGGCAGCGTCGCGATCCCGCTGGTCAAGGCGTTGCGCGAGGCCGTGGGCTTGTTCAATGCCGAAGCTGCACCCTTCGTGCACTTCGGCAGCACCAGCCAGGACGTGATCGACAGCGCGATGGCGCTGGTCACGCGCGAGGCGGTGGCGCTCGTCGAGGCCGACCTGGCCAAGGCGGCCGATGCCTTGCTGCGCCTTGCCACGAAACATGCCGAGACGCCGATGCTCGCGCGCACGCTGATGCAGCCGGCCTCGGTCACCAGCTTCGGCTTCAAGTGCGCGGGCTGGGCAGCGCCGCTGGTGCGCAGCCGCATCCGGCTGCGCGATGCGGCAAGGCATGCGCTGCAGCTGCAGCTCGGCGGCGCTGTCGGCACGCTGGCGCAGATGAAGGGGCAGGGCGCCGCGGTGCGCCGGCGCATGGCCAGGGAGCTCGGCCTGGGCGATCCCGGCGCGACGTGGCACACGCAGCGCGACGAGTGGGTCGCACTCGGCTGCGAGCTGGGGTTGATCACCGGCAGCCTCGGCAAGATCGCCGTCGACATTGCCCTGCTCGGCCAGTACGAAGTCGGCGAAGTCGCCGAGCCCAGCGAACCCGGCCGCGGCGGCTCGTCGGCGATGCCGCACAAGCGCAACCCGGTGGCCTCGATGGTCGCCATCGCCGCTGCGCACCGCGCACCGCAGCGCGTGGCGGCCTTGCTCGGCGCGATGCCCCAGCAACACGAGCGCGCGCTCGGCGCCTGGCAGGCGGAGCTGGCCGAATGGCCGCAACTGCTGATGTCGGCCCACGGCAGCGTGCGCGCGATGGCTGGCGCATTGCCCGGCCTGCAGGTCGACGTTGTGCGCATGCGCGCCAACATCGACCGCCTGCGTGCCGAACTGCCGCGCGAAGCGGCCGACGAATGGTTCGACCCCGCGCTGGCCGTGAACGCCGGCCAGATCGCGATGGCCGAAGTGAAGGCGCTGCAAGCCAGGCTCTCCGACAAGGAACTCACCCCATGACCGCCCCCGAAACCCCGAGCAACGACGCCAACGACTACGAAAGCGGCCTGGTCAACCGCCGCCGCGTGCTCGGCGACGCCTGGGTCGACAAGTCGCTCGCCAACCGCAACGGCTTCAACGCCGAGTTCCAGGAACTGATCACGCGCCACGCGTGGAACGACATCTGGGGCCGCCCGGCGCTGGGCGACAAGACGCGCCGCTACATGGTGCTGTCGATGATGCTGGGCATCCATGCGTACGAGGAATTCGCGATGCACGTGCGCGCCGCACTCGACGGTCCGCCCGCGTCGCGCCTCACGCCGGACGACATCAAGGAAGTCATCATGATGGCCGCCATCTACTGCGGCGTGCCGGTGGCCAACCATGCCTTCGGCATTGCCACGAACATCCTGCGCGAGAAGGGCCTGCTGCCCGCGGCACCTCCGTCGGCAGCGCAGTGAGCGCGCCGGTCGCCCGCAAGGGCCGGTTCGATGTCTCGTTCAGCCTGATGCTGCCGCTGCTGCTGGCGGCGCAACCGGTCGCTACCGACAGCTACCTGCCGGCGCTGCCCGCGATTGCAAAGGAGCTTGGCTTGGCCAGCACCAGCCTCACGCTGTTCGTGCTGGCCTTCGGCTTTGCGCAGCTGCTGTGCGGCCCGCTGGCGGACCGGTTCGGCCGGCGGCCTGTGCTGCTGGCCGGGCTCGGCTGCTATGCGGTTGCGGCGCTCGGCGGCGCGTTCGCGGGCAGCGTGGCGATGCTCGCGGGCTGGCGCACGCTGCAGGGCTTTTCGATGGCAGCGATATTGGTGTGCGCGCGCGCCGCGGTGCGCGATCTCTATCCGGCACACGAAGGCCCGCACGTGATGGCGCGCGGCCTCACGGGCCTCGGCGTGGTCGGCCTGATGGCGCCGCTGCTCGGCGCGTGGCTGGTGCAGGGCGCGGGGTGGCGCTGGGTGATGGTGGCGATGGCCGTCTATGCGGCGCTGCTGTTCGCGCTGTGCTGGCGCTCCTTCGGCGAAACGCGCAAGCCGCTGACGGGTGAATCGTCCGCGCCGCGCGGCAGCACGCGCGCCGTGTTCGCCAGCCGCGCCTTCCGGGCCTGGGCCTCGGTGGCGGCGACGACCTACGGCGGGCTGTTCTGCTTCCTGCTGCTCTCGCCCATGGTCTACATCGGCTACCTCGGCTGGTCGCCTGCGATGTACGGCTGGATCCCGGCCGGCGGCTCGCTGGTCTACATCTTCAGCACCACCATGTGCCGCAGCCTGCTGCGCCGCCATGGGCCGGTGCGCACCGTGCGGCTCGGTGCTTCGTTGAGCATGGCGGGCGCGATCGTCCAGGCGCTCGGCTGCTGGCTCATGCCGCCGAGCGCCGTGCCGCTGCTGCTGGGCCACGCGGTGTACTGCCTCGGCCACGGCATCCACCAGCCCTGCGGGCAGGCCGGCGCGGTGGGCGACCTGCCGCATCTCGCAGGCCGGGCCGTGTCGTGGTCCGGTTTCGGCATGATGATGGTCGCGTTCTGCGTGGGGCAACTCGCCGCGCGTTTTGTCGATGCCGATTTCTCCCACGGCGCCTGGCCGATGGTCGTGCCGATGCTGCTGGCCGGCTGCGTGCTGCTGGCGATTGCGTTCCTCTGGCTGCCACGTCTTCAACATCCGATAAAGGAAACAACACCATGACCCGCTTGAATGTCGTTTGCGAAGGCGAGGGCCCCATCGTCGTGCTCAGCCATGCGCTGGGCTGCAGCCTGCAGATGTGGGACGGCGTGGCGGCGCAGCTCGCGCGCGCCCACACGGTGCTGCGCTACGACCACCGCAACCACGGCGCTTCCGAGGTGGTGCCCGGCACGCTGCGCGTCGAGACCCTGGCGCAGGACGTGGCCGAGCTCATCCAGCGCGAGGCGCAGGGCGAGCCCGTGCATTTCGTCGGCCTCTCGATGGGCGGCATGACCGCGCAGGCGCTGGCGGTGCGGCATCCCGAGCTGCTGAAGACCGTGGTGATCGCCAATTCGTCCGCCTACTACCCCGACCAGGCGCCGTGGCGCGCGCGGGCCGAGACGGTGGGCGCCAACGGCGTGGCGGCCATCGCACCCGGCGCCGTGGCGCGCTGGCTCACGCCGGCCTATGTCGGCACGCCCGAAGGCACGGCCGCGGCGAAGGCGCTGCACGACGTGCTGGTGGGCACCGACGCCCAGGGCTACATCGAGAGCTGCAACGCGGTGGCCGCCATCGACTTCCGCGAGAGCAACCACCGCATCGCCGTGCCGACGCTGGTGATCGGCGGGCTGCAGGACGAGGCCACGCCGATGGCGATGTCGGAGGCGATGGCCGCCACGATTCCGCGCGCGCGCCTGGCGACCATCGATGCCGCCCACCTGAGCGCGGTGGAGCGCCCCGTCGAGTTCGCACAGCTGCTGATCGATTTTTGGCGCAGCCTCTGAGGCGCTGCCGCCGTGGCCGAGGCCTAGGTGTATCCCGTATTTCGTTCGAATAATGAACGGCTGCGTTCGATAATCGATCAAGAGGGCGCTGAATAAGTTGTGGCGCGGGCTGCGGGTTTCTAAAGTCCAACCCATGCATCGCTCCATCGCCACGGTATCGCTCAGCGGCACGCTGCGCCAGAAGCTCGAAGCCATCGCGGCCGCGGGCTTCGACGGCTTCGAGCTGTTCGAGGCAGATTTCATCAACTTCAAGGGCACCGCCGCGGAGCTGCGCAGCATCGCCGCGGACCTGGGCCTCTCGATCGACCTCTACCAGCCGTTCCGCGATTTCGAAGGCATGCCCGAGCCGCAGTTCCGCCGCAGCCTGGAGCGCGCCGAGCGCAAGTTCGACCTGATGGAGGCGATGGGCGCGCCGATGGTGCTGTGCTGCTCCAACACCTCGCCGCTGGCCATCGGCGACCCGGCCCTTGCGGCCGCACAGCTGCACGAACTCGCGGAGCGCGCCGCGCGCCGCAACCTGCGCGTGGGCTTCGAGGCGCTGGCCTGGGGGCGCCACACCTCGTTGTACGGCCAGGCCTGGGACATCGTGCGGCGTGCCAACCACACGCACCTCGGGCTGATCCTCGACAGTTTCCACACGCTGTCGCTGAAGGACGATCCGGCGGGCATCGCCGACATTCCCGGCGACAAGATCTTCTTCCTGCAGATGGCTGATGCGCCGCTGCTCTCGATGGACGTGCTGCAGTGGGCGCGCCACCACCGCTCGTTCCCGGGGCAGGGCGATTTCGACGTGGTCGGCTTCTTCACGCAGGTGCTGCGCGCGGGCTACACCGGGCCACTGTCGCTGGAGATCTTCAACGACATCTTCCGCGAGACCCCGAACCGGCGCACCGCGGTCGATGCGATGCGTTCGCTGCTGTATCTCGAGAGCGAGGCGAGGCAGCGGCTGGACGCGCCTGCGCAGCCGCTGCGTGTCGAGCTGTTCAGTCCGCCGCCGGTGCCGGCGCTCTCGGGCCTGTCGTTCATCGAATTCGCTGCCGACGAAGCCTCGGCCGAAAAGCTCGACGCGCTGCTGCTGCAACTGGGCTTCCGCCGCGCAGGCCGGCACCGTTCCAAGGCCGTGACGCTGTACCGGCAGAGCGAGATCAACCTCATCGTCAACGCGCAGCCCGATTCCTTTGCGCGCGGCCGCTTCGATGCGCACGGCACCTCGGTGTGCGCGCTGGGCGTGCGCTGCGCCGATCCGCTGGCGGCCGTCGATCGCGCGACCGCCATGCGCTCGCAGCGGCACGACAGCCCGGTCGGCCCCAACGAGCTGCATGTGCCGGCGATCGTCACGCCGGGCGGCAACCTGATCCACTTCGTGCCCGAAGCGCTGGGCGCCAATGGCCTGTACGAAGCCGACTTCATCCTCGAAGAAGACGCGCTCGATGCCAGCGGCGCCGGCCTGAAGCAGATCGACCACGTGGCGCTCGGCCTCGCGCTCGACCAGCTCGACACCTGGGTGCTGTTCACCCGCGCCGTGCTGGGGCTCGAGCCCGGCGAAAGCCTCGAGCTGGCCGACCCCTTCGGCCTGATCCGCAGCCGCGGCGTCGCCAATGCGGACCGCAGCGTGCGCCTCGTGCTCAACGTCTCGCTGAGCCAGCGCACCCGCACCGCGCGCACGCTGAGCGTGACCGGCGGCGGCGCGGTGCACCACATTGCCTTGCGCTGCGACGACATCTTCGAGAGCGTGGCGCGGCTGCGCGCCAACGGCACGCGCTTCGTGCCCATTTCGGACAACTACTACGACGACCTGGCCACGCGCATCGACCTCGACCCGGCGCTGCTCGCGCGCCTGCGCGCGGCCGGCGTGCTGTTCGACCGTTCGCCGGCAGGCGACTACCTGCACATCTACACCGAGAGCATCGAAGGCGGATTCTTCTTCGAACTTGCACAGCGCACCGCGGGCTATGACGCCTACGGCGCGCTCAACGCGCCTGCGCGCATGGCATCGCAGGCGCAGGAATAGATTTTTTTCGTCAACCCGGAGACAAACCATGGCAAACACCACGGCCCACGAGCCGCAAGGCAGGCACCAGTCGAAGAAAGCCACCGCCAGTGGCTGGATCGGCTCGGCGCTGGAGTACTACGACTTCTTCATCTACGCCACCGCCGCGGCGCTGATCTTTCCCCAGATCTTCTTTCCCAAGGGCGACCCGCAGATCGCGATCATCGCGTCGCTCGCGACGTACGGCGTGGGCTACGTCGCACGGCCGATCGGCGCACTGCTGCTGGGCCACTGGGGCGATACGCACGGCCGCAAGACCGTGCTGATTCTCTGCATGTTCCTGATGGGCTTTTCCACCATCGCCGTCGGCCTGCTGCCCACGTACGACCAGGTCGGCCTGTGGGCGCCCGCGATGCTGGTGGTGCTGCGCCTGATCCAGGGCTTCGCGGTGGCCGGCGAGATTTCCGGGGCGAGTTCGATGATCCTGGAGCACGCGCCGTTCGGACGCCGCGGCTTCTTCGCGAGCTTCACGCTGCAGGGCGTGCAGGCCGGCCAGATCATGGCGGCCGCCGTGTTCCTGCCGCTCGCGCACTACATGGACAAGGACGCCTTCAACTCCTGGGGCTGGCGCATTCCGTTCCTGCTGAGCTTCATCGTCATCGTGGCCGGCTACATCATCCGCAAGGAAGTGGACGAGACCCCCGCCTTCGCCGAAGTCGACAAGAGCGCCAAGGTGCCGAAGGCGCCGGTGATCCAGGCCGTGACCGAGAGCTGGGGCGACATGCTGCGCGTGCTGCTGTGCTCGCTGATGAACGTGATCCCGGTGGTCGCGACCATCTTCGGCGCCGCCTACGCGGTGCAGCCGGGCTACGGCATCAACTTCGAGAAAGACATCTACCTCTGGATTCCGGTGATGGGCAACATCTTGGCCGTGATCGTGATCCCGTTCGTCGGCAACCTGTCGGACAAGATCGGCCGCCGCCTGCCGATCGTCGTCGGCGCCCTCGGTTCGGGCCTGCTGTCGTTCGGCTACCTGTACGCCATCAGCATTCACAACGTGCCGCTGGCCATCGTGATGTCGCTCCTGATGTGGGGCGTGGTCTACCAGGGCTACAACGCCGTGTTCCCGAGCTTTTATCCGGAGATGTTCCCCACGCGCACCCGCGTCTCTGGCATGGCGATCTCGCAGAACATCGGCACCGCGATCACTGCGCTGCTGCCGGCGCTGTTCGTGGCGGTCGCGCCCCCCGGTGCGGCCAACATCCCGCTGACCGTCGGTGCCATCACGCTGGCGATCTGCGCCATCGCCGCGATCTCGGCCTGGACCGCCCGCGAAACCTACCGCGTGCACATGAACGACCTGGGCCAGCCCGATGCGGTTCCGGTCGAGAAGACCGAGTACGACCGGCTGCGCGAACAGACGCTGTCGGACGCCCGCATGGCCAAGGCCGCTGCCTGAGTGAAAACCTTGCGCGCACCAAGGGTTGTGGCGCCGTGAAGAATGGCGCCATGACTTCCCACCTCAAGATCGATTTCGTCTCCGACGTGTCCTGTCCCTGGTGCGCCGTTGGCCTGAGTTCGCTCGAGGCAGCAATCCAGCGCGTGGCACCGGAGGTCACGGCCGAGCTGCACTTCCAACCCTTCGAGCTGAACCCGCAGATGCCGCCCGAAGGCCAGGACACCTTCGAGCACCTGAACCAGAAATACGGCTCCACGCGGGAGCAGCAGGCGCAATCGCGCGAGATGATCCGCCAGCGCGGCGCGGCCGTGGGCTTCGAGTTCAGCCCCGGGGGCCGTCCGCGGGTCTACAACACCTTCAACGCCCACCGGCTGCTGCACTGGGCCGAGCTCGAAAGCCCGGCCAAGCAGGCGGCGCTCAAGAAGCTGCTACTGAAGGCCTACTTCACCGACAGCCAGAACCCGTCCGATCCCGAGGTGCTGGTGCGCGCGGCCACCGAGGCCGGGCTCGATGCGGCACGTGCCCGCGAGATCCTGGCGAGCGACGAGTTCGCCGCCGAGACCCGCGAGCGCGAACGCATGTACACCGATGCCGGCATCCACTCGGTGCCCGCGATCATCATCAACAACCAGCACCTGATCTCCGGCGGCCAGCCGGTCGAGGTGTTCGAGCGCGCACTGCGCCAGATTGCCGGCGCTGCGCCGGCGACCCTGTCCGTGGCCTGACTTAGCCGGCGCTTAGGCGCTGTCTTTGCGCAGCGTTACGAGGGTAAAGAGCGTCAACGCGGAGCGGGTCCCGATGGTTGAGGAGGCGTCCTTGACTCGCCATCACTCCCAGGAGCTCCGAAGATGAAGAAGAAAAGCCTAATCGCCGCACTCGCCCTCATGGCAGCGGCTTCGTTGCCCGCATTGGCCGACGAATACGGCAGGCACCCGTTCTACCTCCACGCCTTGTCCGACCTGCAAACAGCGGCCTGGAAGGTGGAGCACCGCCGCCCCGAAGACGGGCAGATCTCGCGCGACGAGCAGGTGGTGGTCGACGAGATCCACGCCGCCATCGGCGATCTGCAGCACGCTGCATGGCTGGACGGCAAACCCCTCGAATGGCGCGAGCCCATTGATGCGTGGCTGCCCCGCGATGGCCGCCTGCACGCGGCGGTCGATCTGTTGCGCAAGGTGCGCTCCGATGTGGCGCGCGAAGAAGACGACCCGCGCTCGCGGCCGTTCCAGCAGCGCGGCCTGGCGCACGTAGACCTGGCGCTCAACACCGCGCAGCACGCCATCGGCGACGTGCGCCGTCACGACATGCGCAGGGAGTGATGGCGGTGCCGGCCGCCGCGTCGATCTTTTCGGTGCGCCGCGCGTCGATGGCGCTCGGCGCGTGTGCGCTGGCCTTGCTCGCGGCTTGTGCAAGTGCACCGGGCGATCAGYGGCCCGTGGTGTCGGTATCGTTGCCCTCCGCGCCGCTCAATGACGCCACGCGCCTGCGCTGGCTCGACCGGGTGAGCTGGGGCGCCAACGCGAGCAGCGACGCGCAGCTTGCAAAACGCGGCCTGTCGTTGTGGATGCGCGACCAGCTCAATCCGCGGCCCGCGCCGCTGCCGCCCGCGGCACAGGCGCAGATCGATGCGATGAGCATTTCGCGCACGCCGCTCGACCAGCTTGTTACCGAACTCGACGCGCAGCGCAAGGCCGCCGATGCGCTGCCCGACGAAGACCAGAAGAAAGCCGCGCGCCAAGCCTACCAGCAGCGGCTCAACGAGCTGGTGCGCGAGGCGCAACAACGCTTCGTGCTGCGCGCGCTGTACTCGCCCAACCAGCTGCAGGAGCAGATGACGTGGTTCTGGATGAACCACTTCAACGTCAACCTGCGCAAGGACAACATCCGCGCGATGGTGGGTGACTACGAAGAGAACGCGATTCGCCCGCATGCGCTCAGCAAATTCCGCGACTTGCTCGGCGCCACGCTGCATCACCCGGCGATGCTGCGCTACCTCGACAACGCGCAGAACGCCGCCAACCGCATCAACGAGAACTACGCGCGCGAGCTGATGGAGCTGCACACGCTGGGTGTGGGCGGCGGGTATTCGCAGGCCGACGTGCAGGAGCTGGCGCGCGTGCTCACCGGCGTGGGCGTGAGCTATCAGCCGCTCGATGCGCCGCCGCCGAACGTGCGGCCGGCCGTGCGCGCCGACTACGTGCGCAAGGGGCTGTTCGAGTTCAGCCCCAACCGGCACGACTACGGGCCGAAGACGCTGCTGGGCCAGCCCATCAAGAGCCGCGGCCTGGCCGAGGCCGACGAGGCGCTCGACCGCCTGGCACGTGCGCCGGCCACCGCGCGCTTCATCTCACGCAAGCTCGCCGTGTACTTCGTCTCCGACGATCCGCCGCAGGCATTGGTCGACCGCATGGCCGCGGCCTTCACGCGCAGCGACGGCGACATCGCCATCACGCTGAAGGCACTGTTCGAATCGCCCGAGTTCGCTGCCTCGCTGGGCCGCAAGTTCCGCGACCCGGTGCACTACGTGATGGCCGGCGTGCGGCTTGCCTACGACGACCGCGTGGTGTCGAACGTGAACCCGATGCTCGGCTGGATCAACCGCATGGGTGAACAGCTGTACGGCCACGAGACGCCCGACGGCTATCCGCTCAACGAGGCAGCCTGGGCCAGTGCGGGGCAGATGAACACGCGCTTCGAGATCGCGCGCGCCATCGGTGCGAACGGCGCGGTGCTGTTTCGAGCGGACGACAAGGCGCCGCTGGAAAAGCCCGCGTTCCCGCAACTGGCCGATTCGCACGCGGTGCGCGCAATGCAGGTCGGCATGAGCGCGGACACGCGCGAGGCGCTGGGGCAGGCGAAAAACCCGCAGGAGTGGAACACCTTCCTGCTGGCGTCGCCGGAGTTGATGCGCCGTTGAGGTTTTGGTTTTTCTCCCTCCCCCTTTGGGGGAGGGCAGGGGTGGGGGCATGCGGCGTTTGATGAATCACCGAGGTCAATCGAACGCCGTCGTGCCCCCATCCCAACCTTCCCCCAAAGGGGGAAGGGGCAAGACAGAAGAAAGGACAACCGTCATGCAACGTCGAGAACTGCTCAAGCTCATGGCCGCTGCCCCGTTTGCGGGCGCCGCGGGCCAGTTGATGGCTGCGCCCGCAGCCGAAGGCGCCAAGCTGCTGGTCGTGTTCCTGCGCGGCGCGTACGACTGCAGCAACCTGCTCGTGCCCACGAGTAGCGACTTCTACTACGCCTCGCGCCCCAACATCGCCATCGCACGCCCCGGCACGCCCAACGGTGCGCTGCCGCTCGACAACGACTGGGGCCTGCACCCCGCGTTGGCGCAGAGCGTGATGCCGATGTTCCAGCAGAAGCAGGCCTCCTTCGTCGCCTTCGCGGGCACCGACGACCTGACGCGCAGCCACTTCGAAACGCAAGACTCCATCGAGCTCGGTCAGGCGCTCGACAAGCGTCGCGACTACCGCTCGGGCTTTCTCAATCGGCTGGCCGGTGTGCTCGGCGCGGGGCCCGTTACCGACGTGTCGCCCATTGCCTTCACCGACCAGTTGCCCATCTCGATGCGTGGCAACGCGAAGGCCGCCAACATGGCGATCGCGGGCAACGCACGCTCGGGCATCGACGCGCGGCAGAGCCAGATCATCACGAGCATGTACCGCAACACCACTCTGGCCCAGCCGGTGGCCGAGGGCTTCCAGGTACGCGACGAGGTAACGCGCGCGGTGCAGGCCGAGATGGACGCCGCCAGCCGCAACGCGATGACCGCCAAGGGCTTCGAGCTCGTCGCGCGCCGCATGGCCTTGCTGATGCGCGACCGCTTCGATCTGGGCTTCGTCGATGTCGGCGGCTGGGACACGCACGTGGGGCAGGGCGGCGCCACCGGCTACCTCGCCAACCGTTTCGAAGAACTGGGCCGCGGCGTGGCCGGCTTCGCCCAGGAAATGGGCGACGACGCATGGCGTCAGACCGTGGTGGTCGTCATCAGCGAGTTCGGCCGCACCTTCCGCGAGAACGGCAACCGCGGCACCGACCACGGCCACGGCACCGTCTACTGGGTGCTTGGCGGTGGCCTCTCGGCGCAGGCCGGCGGGCGCATCGTCGGCGAGCAGCAGGCACTGACGCAGGCCACGCTGTTCCAGAACCGCGACTACCCGGTGCTCAACGAATACCGGGCGGTGTTCGGCGGGTTGTTCAGGCGGATGTACGGCCTCTCGCCGGCACAGCTCGCGCGGGTGTTCGACGGTGTGGCGCCGAAGGACCTGCAGCTGGTCTGACGCTCCCGGGGCCAGGGCCCCGCTCCCCAACCTCATGACCTTCAGGCGGTTCGTCCGCCCCGCCCGCCGCGGTGCCGCACGGGCGGGCGCAGCCGTGCCGCGCGCTGCCATCTACCCATTTTCGGCGATGGCAAAGAAACAAATAGATAACAAAAATCAACAGCGTGAAACCTTTCGGGCGTTCAGGCGCGGAGCGCGGGTTTCTCGTCGTGAATCGATAAAACCAAAGAGGGCAGTGGATGTTTTCCAGTCGCGTGAGTTTTTACGGGCGCTGCGGCGCCGTGGCCGGTGCGATCGTGTTGCTGGCTTCCTGCGGCGGTGGGGGTGGCGGTGGCGGCGCGGGCTTCCTGCCGATCGTTGCGCCGGCGCAGCCCCAGACGCCCGAGACGCCGCAGACCCCCGTCGTCGTGACGCACACGGTCGGCGGCACCGTCGCCGGCCTGACCGGCAGCCTGGTGCTCCAGAACAACGCGGGCGACGACCTGAAGCTCTCGGCCAACGGCAAGTTCACCTTTACCACCGCGCTCGCCGAAGGTTCGGCCTACGAGGTCAGCGTGCGCACCCAGCCCCTGTGGCAGTTCTGCACCGTGACCAAGGGCAGCGGCAAGGCCTCGGCCGACGTCGGCGACGTGGCGGTCGCCTGCTCGGCGGCGGTGGCGCAGGTGTCCACGTTTGCTGGGTCCGGCGCCACCGGCTCGGCCAGCGGCAACGGGAACGCCGCATCGTTCTACCTCCCATACAGCGTGGTCGTCGACAAGAACGGCGGCCTGCTCGTGTCGGATGTGGGAACCAACCTCGTGCGAAAGATCACCCCCACTGGCGATGTCACGACATTTGCGGGCGGTGGCAGCGGCGGTGGTTCGCTCGATGGCAACGGCACCGCAGCCTCGTTCGGGGGCCTGGCTGGTCTTGCCCTGGATGCGGCGGGCAATGCCTATGCCACGGAAGTCTCCGGCCACCGGATCCGCAAGATCACACCCGCGGCCGACGTGACCACGTTCGCGGGCAGCGGTGTCCCCAGTTCCATCGATGGCCATGGTACCTCCGCCACGTTCTACGGCCCTGCGTCGGCGGCCACCGATGCTGCCGGCAACATCTACGTGATCGAACTGCTCGGCGCCGTCGTCCGCAAGATCACGCCTGCCGGCGACGTCACCACGCTGGCTGGCTCGGGCACTTCTGGCTTCGCCGATGGCACCGGGGCTGCGGCATCTTTCAGCCAGGCCTACGGCATCGCGACCGACACGACCGGCAACGTCTATGTGGCCGACGGCGGCAACAACCGGATCCGCAAGATCACGCCCGGTGGCGTGGTCACGACGCTGGCCGGTTCGGGCGGGATCGGCGCTGCCGATGGGGCCGGCAACTCGGCATCTTTCTACATGCCAGGCGGGCTGACGGTGGACAGCGACGGCACCATCTACGTGGCCGACACGGGCAACAGCCTGCTGCGCAGGATCACGCCGGCGGGCATTGTTTCCACGATCGCCGGCCAGCCCGGCGTGCTGGGCGCGCAGGACGGCATCGGCGCGGCCGCTACGTTCAGGCAGCCTTACGGGGTGACGGTGGATGCCAGCGGCACGCTGTACGTGGCCGACACCTTCGGCAACCTGATCCGCAAGGTCACGCCGGTTCGCGCGCCCTGAGGTTTCTGCTCCTCGTCGGCATTTCCCGGACGATGTCCGCGGTGATGCCGATGGCCATCGCGGACTGGCTCGCAGGGTCCGCCCTTGGTAACGGAATGAAAAGGCTGCATCCGGTGCATCGGCATACGCCGACGGGACCGCGGGCGCGCAGAATCGCGTTCGCACTCCGGGGGAATTGAACATGACGGTTCCGTACTTTGTCTTGACGCCCGACCGGCGTGAACTTCCTCTGAACGTGCTCGGCACGCAGGTGACGGTGCTGGCGTCGAACGCGGCGACGCAGAGCTATGGCATCACTCTGCAACGGGGTGACGAGGGAACCGGGCCGCCGCCGCACAGCCACGACTGGGACGAATCTTTCTACGTGCTTGGCGGCGAGGTCGAGTTTCTCTGCGACGGCGACGCCCACATGTGCCGGCCCGGCACGCTCGTGCATGTCCCGCGCGGCACGGTGCACGGCTTTCACTACGGCAAGGGTGGCGGCCAGATGCTCGAGATCACCGGGCAGGACGCCTTGGCGGCCCAGATGTTCGCCGCCGTCGACCGCGAGATCCCGGCCGGCCAGCCCGATATTCCAAAGCTGCTGGCGGTGCTCGAGCGGAACGGCGTTACCGTTGCAGGTTGATCAGTAGGCGGGCCGCATCGGGCATGAAATCCGGGTTCGGCGATGCGGACTGATCGCCGGCGGCAACGGACGATCAGGATGAAATCGCGTGCCGCCACAACCCGTCCGCGCCGGACCGCCAGGGTTTCAACACAACTCGATGGTCTGGCGCAGCAACCCTGATGGCTCGGCACTCGGCCCGACGAGGATCTCGACTTCGCCCGCCTCGAACAAGGGCTGCAGGTCCGGCCCGAGGTAGCGCAACTCGGCCGCCGGCAGTTCCAGGGTCACCGAGCCGGCTTCGCCCGGCATCAATCGCAGCTTCGCGTAGCCCTTGAGCTCCAGCAGCGGCCGGGTGACACGGCTCAGCTTGCCGCGAACGAACAGGAAGACAGTCTCTTCAGCCTCGCGCGCGCCAACGTTGCGCAGTCTGACGCTGATCTTCAGCGCGTCCTGCTCGCGCACGCGCCGCGGCTCGACCTGAAGCTCATCGTAGAAAAACCGGCCGTAAGTCAAGCCATGGCCGAAGGCATACAGCGGCGTGTTGTCGACGTCCTGGTACTTGCTCGTGAAGTAGTCGGCGGGATTCATCGGCCGGCCGGTGGGACGCTGGCCGAAGCAGATGGGCAACTGCCCGACGGCGCGCGGCCAGCTCATCGGCGTGCGACCGCCAGGCGTTACCCGGCCCGTGACCACGTCGACGATCGCATGGCCGGCTTCGACGCCGAGGAACCACGCAGCCAGCAGCGCATCGGCGTGTTCGGACAGCCAGGGGACGACGAGCGGGCGGCCCGAAAACAAGATGGCGACGACGGGGATGCCGAGCGCGTGTGCACGTGCCGTCACCGCTTCGGCCAGAGCCTGTTGTAGCCCGGGAAGCGCGGGCGTGGCGCGGCTCGCCGCCTCGCCGCTCATCGTGGCGCGCTCGCCCAGGCACAGCACAACGGCGTCGACGCCGTCGCACAGCGCGACGGCAGCTTCGATGCCGCTGTCGTCATCACTCTCGATGGCGACGCCCGACGCGTGGCGTATGTCGGTCTGCGGCAGCGCGGCGCGCAGGCCGGCAAGCACGCTGATGGCCGGCTCGTGTTCGCCTGCACCCCACCACGGGCCTTTCATCTCGGTGCTTGCGTCGGCCAGCGGGCCGATGACACACAGCGCCTTGGCCGCTGCAGGCAAGGGCAGGGTGTCGCGCTCGTTCTTCAGCATGACGATGGCCTTGCGCGCGGCGTCGCGCGCCAGCGTGCGCCGCTCGGCGACAACCGCCGCGGGTTCCGGTGTCGCGCCGCGGCGGTAGGGATCGTCGAACAGGCCGAGCTGCTCCTTGAGCCGCAACACGCGGCGCACACTCGCGTCGATCTCTTCGATCGTCACCCGCCCTCGCTCGAGCGCGATCGGCAGGCCCTTGCGATACGCGTCGGCCATCATGTCGATGTCGACRCCGGCCTTCAGCGCCAGCACCGCGGCATCGACGAGATCGGCGGCGACCCCGTGCTTGATCAATTCCGCGATCGCGTTGTAGTCGCTGACGATGACGCCGTCCCAGCCCATCTCGCCGCGCAGCCAGTCGCGCAGCAAGGGGATGTGCGCCGTCATCGGCACGCCGTTGAGATCGGTGAAGGCGGGCATCAGCGTCGCGACGCCGGCGCGTACCGCTGCTGCGAAGCCCGGCAGATGCACCTCGCGCAAGGTGCGCTCGGAGATGTCCACGGCGGCGTACTCCCGCCCCGCGGTGACCGCGCCGTACGCGACGAAATGCTTCGCACAGGCGGCCAGCGATTCGGCCGACGACAGATCGGCCCCCTGGAAACCGCGCACCTTGGCCTGCGCGATGCGTGCGTTCAGCCAAGGGTCTTCGCCGGGGCCTTCCGCGGTGCGGCCCCAGCGGGGATCGCGCGATACATCGAGCATCGGCGCGAAAGTCATCGCCAGGCCTTCGGCAGCGCCTTCGCGCGCGGCCTCGCGCGCCGTGCGCTCCCAGAGGTCTTCGTCGAAGGTGCCGGCCTCCGCAAGCGGGATCGGAAAAAGCGTGCGATGGCCATGAATGATGTCCAGGCCGATCAGCAGCGGAATGCCGAGCCGTGACTTCTCGACGGCCAGTCGCTGCATCTCGTGCGTGGGGCCGGCGCCGACCATGTTCAGCAGATTGCCGACGGTGCCGTCGATGATCGACTGCGTGGAGTCCCCCGCGAGCACCGGCCCGGTGACCGTGTAGCCGGAGGCAGTCATCGTCAGTTGACCCAGCTTTTCGGCCAGCGTCATCCGGGCCATGAGGGTGTCGATGCGACTCATCAGGGATTTCGAATAGAACCCAGGGGGCCTAATGATGGCATGCTGCGGGTGAGCCGTCGGCCGCATGGCGCAGATGATTCCGTGACACCAGACGTGACACCCGGGACGACGACAACGAAAGGATCTGTTCGTGTTGAAGAATGACAGGAACGCGAGGGCCTTGGCGGCCCTGCCCGATGAAGCCTTGATCGACGCCGTGCAGCACCGGACCTTCCGCTATTTCTGGGAGGGTGCGGATGCCGCCAGCGGCCTGGCGCTCGACCGCCGCACGCTCGCCAGCGTCTCACCCGATGACAGGAGCTATGACAGCGTTGCGATCGGCGGCTCGGGCTTCGGCATCATGGCCTTGATCGTCGCGGTGGAGCGCGGCTGGGTCACGCGGGACGCAGCGCTGGAACGCCTGGGGCGCATGCGGGACGCCCTCTTTCGCGCCAGGCGCTACCACGGCGCCTTCCCGCACTTCATGGACGCAGCGAGCGGCGCGACGATCCCGATGAGCCCCAAGGACGATGCGGGCGATCTGGTCGAGACCTCGTTCCTCTGCATGGGCCTGCTCTGTGCGCGCCAGTATTTCAGTGAGGACACGACCGCGGCGCGCCGGTTGCGCAGCGACATCGACACGCTGTGGCACGACGTCGAATGGAACTGGTTCACCCAGGGCGGACGGGACGTCCTGTACTGGCACTGGAGCCCGAACCACGGCTGGGCGATGAACCATGAAGTGCGCGGCTGGAACGAGTGCCTCATCACCTACCTGCTGGCCGCGGCCGCGCCGCGCCATGCGATCGATCCGCGGGTCTACCACCGCGGCTTCGCGGCGGGGGACGGTTTCGTCAACGGCCGGTCGTACTACGGCATCGAGATGCCGCTGGGCATGCCGTACGGCGGCCCGCTGTTCTTCACGCATTACTCGTTCTGCGGCCTCGATCCGCGCGGCCTGAAGGATCGCTACGCCGACTATTGGGATCTCAACTGCCGCCACGTGCAGGTCAACCGTGCGCACTGCGTCGCCAATCCTCAGGGCCACCCGGGCTACGGCGAATCGTGCTGGGGCCTGACCGCCAGCGACGACCCCGACGGCTACCTCGCGCACGCCCCGGACATCGACAACGGCACCATTTCGCCGACGGCCGCGCTGGCCAGCCTGCCGTATGCGCCCACCGAGGTGATGCGGGTTCTGCGGCATTTCCTCGCCGTGCATGGCGAGCGACTGTGGAGAGACTATGGCTTCGTCGATGCGTTCTGCGAGCGGCGCAATTGGTTCGCAGAGACATTTCTCGCCATCGACCAGGGCCCGATCGTCGTGATGATGGAGAACCACCGGACGGGCCTTCTGTGGAAACTGTTCATGAGCGTGCCCGAAGTGCAGGCCGGGCTGCGCGCCCTGGACTTCAGCAGCCCGTATCTCGGGTCTCCTGCACCGTGACCTTCAGCGTGGCGAGCCAGCAAGACCCGGCTTTCGAGTCCTGGCTCGAAACACAGCTGTGCCATTCGGCGAGCGCGATGCTGTCAAGCATCTCGCCGGTGTCGATCGTCAAGCATCGCCCGGGCTTCGATCAGTCCATACAGCCGATAGTCGGCGCCGTCGTCGCCTCGCCGGTGCTTGGTAATTACGACCCGGACCCGGACTACTTCTTTCATTGGTTCCGGGACTCTGCTGTCGTCATCGATGCACTGCGCCTGCTCTACGTCGACCGACGCATCGGCGACGAAGCCCTGCAGCATCTGCGCGATTTCACCCGCTTCAGCCTTGCCGTGAACGGGCTCGACGGCCGCGCAGTTGCCGCGGAGCAGGGCCGCAGAGCGCGCGTGGCCCCCGAACTCCTGCAGTACCTGCGCGAAGACCATGACCTCGCGAGCGTCCACGGCGATGCGGTCGTCGGCGAGACGCGGGTGAACCCCGACGGCACGCTCGATGTCCTCCGCTGGGCGCGCCCCCAGCACGACGGGCCGCCATTGCGCGCGCTGGCGCTGCTGCGCTGGGCGGCCGGCGGGCACCTCGACGCGGCCCTGCTGGCGGAAGTCACGCCGCTGATTCGCTTCGACATCGACTTCACGCTGCGTCACTGGCGCGAGCCGTCGTACGACATCTGGGAGGAAGAGCTCGGTCACCACTACTACACACTGCGTGTTGCAGGGGCCGCGCTGGCCGAAGGCGCGGCATGGCTGGAGGGCTTGGGCGACACGGCGCAGGCGCAGCGCTGCCGGCATGAGTCGCAGGCCGTGCTCCGCCTGCTCGACGACTACTGGGTAGACGAACGAAACGAGCGAGACGAACGGTCAGACGATCGCGACGCGACGCGCGGCTACTACCGCTCGCGCGTGCTGGCGGACGGCCGGCCCAGTCCGAAGGCGCTGGACATCGCGGTGATCCTGTCGGCGATTCACAGCCTCGGCACCGAGGCCACGCGCCGCGCGGCCGATCCACGCATGCCGGCTGCGCATGGACCGGCCGATCCGCGCATGCAGGCCACGCTGGCGCGACTCGACGCGCTGTTCGATGCGGCCTATCCCATCAACCGCGGCCGTGCCGCAGGCCGTGGCGCCGCGATGGGGCGGTACGCCGGCGACGTGTACTACTCGGGCGGCGCGTACTACTTCTCGACGCTCGGCGCCGCCGAGTTCTGTTTCCGCGCCGCGGCGATGGGTGGCGATGCACGCCATTGGAATCAGTGGATGGGGCGCGGTGACGCCTACCTCGCCACCGTACGCGCGTACACGCCGGCCGGTGGTGATCTGTCGGAACAGTTCGACCAGTGCAGCGGCGCGCAGACCTCGGCGAAGCAACTGGCCTGGAGCCACGCCGCGTTCATTTCGTGCGTCTCGGCGCGCCGCATCGCGGCCGCCGCTTGCCAGGCGCCGCGGTGGCGATGAGCACGAGGCCAGAGAACCGTGTCGAGCCGGCTGCAAGGACCGGTGTCTTCCGTCAGGCCAGCGAGTTGCTCGGTGCCTTGCGAGTGTCCCCGGTCGCGAAAACGCTTGTCGCGCTGATGGGCGCGATCGTCGTGGTCGTCGCGCTCACGGCGTATGGGCAGATCGAGCTCAATAGCTGGAACAAGCCGTTCTACGATGCGATCTCGCGTCGCGACCTTAGCGAATTCATCGCGCAGGTCGGCGTCTTCGCGGTCATTGCGGGCGTGCTGCTGGTCTTGAACGTCGCGCAGAGGTGGCTGGGCGAAACCTTGCAGCTGAAGCTGCGCGAGGCCGTGGTCAATGACGTCGTGGGGCTGTGGCTGCAGCCGCGCCGGGCGTTCTGGCTGCAGGCCAGCGGCCCGATGGGGGCCCATCCGGATCAGCGCATGCACGACGACACGCTGAAGCTGTGCGATCTGTCGGTCACCCTCGGCGTGGGGCTGCTGCAGGCAGCGATGCTGTTCGGCAGCTTTGCGAGCGTGCTGTGGGTCCTCTCCAAGGACTTCAGCCTCTTCTTCGACGGCCAGGACCATGTGTTGCCGGGCTTCATGTTGTGGGCGGCGATTGCCTATGCGATCGCCGGCTCGGTGGTCACCTACTGGGTCGGCAACGGCCTGATCTCGCGCAACGCCGAGCGCTACGCGCGTGAAGGCGAACTGCGCTTCTCGCTGACGCGCATCAACGAGCATCTCGACGGCATCTCCCTGGCCGGTGGCGAGGCCGACGAGAAGCGTCGCGTCGCCATGCATTTCGGCGACGTCTTGCGCGCCACATCGCGCGTGGTGCTCGGGCTGACCAACCTCACCTGGGTCACCGCGGGCTTCGGCTGGGTCACCATCATCGCGCCGACGCTGGTGGCCGCACCCCTCTACTTCTCGGGGAAGGTTTCGTTCGGTGGCTTGATGATGGCCGCCGCGGCCTTCACGCAGGCGCAGTCGTCGCTGCGCTGGTTCGTCGACAACTTCAGCATCATTGCCGACTGGCGCGCCACGCTGCTGCGTGTCACCGACCTGCGTCGGATGCTGGCGTCCGATCTGGAGGCACAAGCGGGCGGCAGTCGCATCGCCTATGAAGAGAGCGAAGCCGGGGCGCTCGCGATCGAAGCGCTCGAGGTTCGCTCCTGGAGCGGCCACGATCGGCTGGACGCCCCGGGTCTCGTCGTGCACCGCGGTCAGCGCGTCTTGATCCTCGGCACACCCGGCACCGAGAAGACCTTGCTGTTCCGGGCGCTCGCGGGCCTCTGGCCCTGGGGCTCCGGCACCGTGCGCCGGCCCGTCGGCGAGACGATCCACTACATGCCGCGCGGCACGCCCTACATTCCCCGCGGCACGCTGGCTGAAGTGCTGTCGTATGCGATGGAACCGTCGAGCTACCCGAGAGAAGCCATGGTGGCCGCACTGGCGAGTGTGGGCCTCCAGCGCTTGGAACCATTGCTGAGCAAGACGGGTCGCTGGGAGAGCGAGCTCAGCATGGACGAGCAGTTGCGGCTGGGCTTCGCCCGCGTGGTGCTGCAGGCACCGCCCTGGCTGGTGATGGACGAAGCCTTCGGCGCATTCGACGACGACACGCTCGAACTCATCATCGACGTGCTGGGCAAGCTCACGCAGACGGGGATCATCCACATAGGCTCGGCCGGAGAGGCGCACGACCGGCTGTTCACGCAGGTGGTGCACCTGGTCAAGGCGCCGAACGCAGTGCCCGAGGAGCAGCGACCATGAGACATCCCGGGTCAACCGTCAGTCGTGCGCGTCGCGCCCTCATGCGGCTGATTCTCGCGCTGCCTGCGTGGCCAACCTGGTCCTGGGCGGCGGATTTCGGATTCCGGCCACCGCGCGATCCTGACGATGCCGCCGCGGCGGACCTGATGCGTGATCTGGCCGAGCGCATCTTGCCGGTGTACCAGGAGGCGGACACCGATGTCTTCCTGGCCAACCTGACCGCCCTGCAGATCGTCAGCGGCGCCTACCGCGCAGCCTCCGACAGCAGCGGGTCCCTGCGCAGCCGCCGCCAGGGCAAGCCGTTCGACGACCTGGTCCAGCGTGCGATTCTCGACGGCATCTATGCGCGTGCGCGCGCACTCGAAGCGGACGGGCGCCTCGGCTTCGCCGAAGCCTACGCGCGCTCGTTCCAGGAACTGGTGTCGCCGCTCGACAACGCGCAAGCCCAGGCCATCATGGCGCGGCTCGAAATCCCGCCGGCGGTGTACAGAGAGCCGCTGCGTCGAGCTTTCGATCTCTGGCGCGCGAAGGGCAGCCTCCCGCAGGCCGATGCGCTGGCGCTCGTGCGAACCTGGCTTTCGTACCAGTCGCGTCGCAGCTTCGGTGCGCTGCTGCCCGAATTGTTCGCGGCGGAAAACCGCAGCCGCTACGTGGCGGAGGCTGACGTCAGGATTCCCGTGCGCGGGGGTGTCATCCATGCCAGCCTGGTTCGGCCCGGCCGCGCGAACGCAGCCCTGCCGACGCTGCTGCGCTTCACGCTCGATCCCGCCGAAGACGACGCCCAGCGCAGCGCAGCCAAAGGCTATGTCGGCGTCACGGCGTACGTGCGCGGACGCACGCCCGACGGCAAGGGCGCCGTGTGGCCGTTCGTTCGCGACGGCGAAGACGCCACCGCCGTCATCGACTGGATCGCCCGGCAGGCATGGAGCGACGGCCGCGTCGCCATGCTCGGCGACGGCTACTCCGGCTACGCCGCCTGGGCCGCCGCCCGCAGGAGACCGGCGGCACTCAAGGCCATCGCCACGATCGCGCCGATGGCGCCGGGCATCGACTTCCCGATGGCCGGACAAATCTTCCGCAACGCCATGGTCCGCTGGGCGCAGGAGCACGCGACTGCCGAGCCCCTGCGGGCCGGCGTCGACGCCGACGCTGGCCCCGACGCGATATGGCAGGCACTCGACGCGCGCTGGCACCGTGGCAATCGCCCCTACTGGGACATGGACCGCGCCCTGCTGGGCAAGCGCAGCAGGTTGATCCGAAGCTGGCTGGCGCACCCGAGTCACGATCGCTACTGGCAGAAGTTCTTGCCGTCGGCAGACCAGTTTGCGCGCATCGACATCCCGGTACTGAGCTTCGCCGGCTACTACGGCGCCGACGCCGGCGCGCTCTACTTCCACCACGAGCATCTTCGCAACCGGCCGCAGGCCGACACGACGCTGCTGCTCGGCCCCTACGACGCGGTCTCGATCCGGCTCGGCACGGCGGCAACGCTGCGCGGCTATTCACTGGACCCCGTTGCTCGCGTCGACCTGCCCGAGCTGCGCTACCAATGGCTCGACCACATCCTGAAGGGCGCGAACAAGCCTTCTCTGCTGATGGATCGCGTCAACTACCAGGTGATGGGCGCGGACCAGTGGCGCCATGCGCCGACGCTGGACGCGCCGCAGCGCACCCGGCTGCGCTTCTACCTCGACACCCGCGGGCGCGACGACCCGCACCGCCTGTTGCCGTCGCCGTCCGAAGGCGGTGGCAACGTGCGGCTCTCGGTCGATTTCGCCGATCGACGCGACGTGCGCATTCCGTGGCCGGACGCGCTGCGCGTGAAGCAACTGCCGGCGCGCAACAGCATCAGCTTTGTCAGCGATCCGCTGTCGGAGGCCACCGAGATCGTCGGCAGCTTGCGCGGTGTGTTCGACATCACGCCCTCGCGACAGGACGTGGACTTCAACATCTCGCTGTACGAGCAGACGGAAGGCGGCGAATACCAACTGCTGTTCGATCCCTACGACTTTCGCGCCAGCTACGCAGGCCATCGCGTGCGTCGCCGGCTTCTTCGGGCCGGCGAGCGTCAGCTGCTTGCGTTCACCACCGAACGCGTGACGGCTTGCAGGCTTGCGGCGGGCAGCCGCATCGTGCTGCTGATCGGCCTCAACAGGCGCCCCGACCGGCAGATCAACTACGGCAGCGGCAAGGACGTGAACTCGGAAACCATTGCCGACGCGAAATGGCCCGTCCGAATGCGCTGGCATGCGCGCAGCTACGTCGAGATCCAGACCGGCAAGCCTTGATGGCTCACCGTGTCGTCGGACCTTTGTCGTTCACAGCGCCGACAACGACGCCTTCGCAAGGCGCCAGCACCAGGGGCTCTTCGATCGATTCGGTGCGCGCAGGATCGGTCGATGCCAGCACGATCGGCTGATGCGGCATCAGCGCCGGCGACACCGGCGCCGAGGTGGCGCCGAAGTTCAATATCACCACCAGCCGCTGTCCTTCGCCGTTGCGCGCATAGGCGAGCACCTCGCCCTCGGTTTCAAGCGCTTCATAGTTGCCCCGGTTCAGCGCAGGCTGCGCGCGGCGCAACGCGATGAGGCGCCGGTAGAGCGCCAGCATCGACCCTGTGTCGTGTGATTGCGCTTCCACATTGTTCGTGGGCCAGTCGGCTGCCAGGCGCAGCCACGGCGTACCGGTCGTGAAGCCCGCATGCTCTGCGGCGCTCCACTGCATGGGTGTTCGCTCCGGGTCGCGCCCCAGGCCCATGCCAGGCTTGTTCTTCTCGAACGGGTCCTGCACTTCATCGGCGGGAATGGGGATGTCCGTCATGCCGATCTCGTCGCCGTAGTAGAGCGTCGGCGTGCCGCGCAGCGTGAGCAGCAGCATGGCCGCGAGCCGCGCCATCCGTGGCCCGACGCGGCTCGCAATGCGGGATCGGTCGTGGTTGCCCAGCACCCAATTCGGCTGGGCGCCGGCGGGCAAGGCGGCTTCGTAGTCGCGCACGAAGCGGTCGATGCGCGCCGCCTGCCACTCGGTTGCGATCAGCTGAAAGTTGAAGGGCAGTTGCACGCCTTCGAGCACACCTTCGGCGTTGAGTCCGTAGTAGGCGACCAGGCGCGTGAGCGGCAGGTAGAGCTCGCCGATCAGCACGCGCGACGAGCGTGTGTCGCTGAACGCGTCGACCACGCGGCGCATCTCGGCCACGATCGGTTGCACCTCCGGCAGGTCGGTGTTGTAGAGCATCAACCAGCGAAAAAATGGGTCCTGGCCTTCGACGAAGTCCGGATTCGGCGGGTTGTCGCGGAACTGCGCGTCCTTGATGATCTGGGAGAGCACGTCGACGCGGAATCCGTCGACGCCGCGCCGAAGCCAGAAGCGCAGCACCTCGTACATCGCGGCTCGCACTTCGGGGTTGCGCCAATTGAGGTCGGGCTGCTCCTTCAGGAACGAATGGCCGTAGTACTGGCCGGTGGCCGGATCGAAGGCCCAGGCCGGGCCGCCGAAATTGCCGAGCCAGTTGTTGGGCGGCCCGCCGCCCGGCGCCGGGTCGCGCCAGATGTACCAGTCGCGTCGAGGATCGCTGCGTGCGCTGCGACTCTGCACGAACCACGGATGACGGTCCGATGTGTGGTTGGGCACGAAGTCCAGGATGAGCTTGAGCTCTCTCGCGTGGGCCTCCCGCACCAGCGCATCGAAGCCGTCCAGCGTGCCGAAGCGCGGATCGATGTCGCAAAAATCGGAGATGTCGTACCCGAAGTCGGCCATCGGCGAGGGATAGATCGGCGAGATCCAGACGGCATCGACGCCGAGCGAAACCAGATGATCCAGCCGGGCGCGGATTCCGTCGAGGTCTCCGATGCCATCGCCGTTGCTGTCCTGGAACGAACGCGGGTAGACCTGATAGACGATTCCGCACTTCCACCAGTCGTCGGCTGACATCTTGATCCCCTCAGGCTCGGTTTCGGGTGGGTCCATTGTCTCCAGGCTGCTCCCGCAAGTCACGAACCTCGTACAACGTCGGCAGGCGCATGCTGCGCCATCAGTTCGACGACCCAATCGATGAACGCGCGCAGCTTGGCGCTGACATGCCGGTTCGGCGGAAACGCCACGTACAGCGGCATCGGATCGAGCTGCCAGCCTTCGAACAGGGGCACCAGTTCACCGCGCGGAAGGTGCGCCTTGGCCATGTAGTCCGGCAGCCAAAGCACTCCCATGCCTGCCAGCCCGGCCGCGAGGTAAGCGTTGCCGTCGTCGACCGACAGCACGTAGCGGCCTTGCACTTCGATGCGCTCGTCGCCGAGGCGCATGGCGTACGGAAAGGTCTTGCCGTTGCGCGACCACAGGAAGCCCACGATACGGTGGTGCGTGTCTTCCAGCTCCTGCGGGTGCGAGGGCGTGCCGGCGCGTTCCAGGTAGCTCGGCGCCGCATAGACCCCGAGCTGCAGATCGCCCACGCGGCGTGCCATGAGCGACTGGTCGGCGAGCTCGCCGCCGCGCACGACGCAGTCCACGTTCTCGCCGATCACGTCCACCCTGCGATCGCTCACGCCCATGTCGAGCTGGATGTCGGGGTAGCGGGCGTGGAACGCCGGCAATGCCGGCACCAGGATCATGCGCGCCAACGGGCTGGGCACGTCCACCCGCAGCCGGCCCCGGGGCAAGGCCGAGGCGCTGGACAGGCTGGTCTCGGCATCGTCCATGTCGGCCAGCAGGCGCACCACGCGCTCGTAGTAGGCCGCCCCGTCGGCCGTGACGTTGACCTTGCGCGTGGTGCGGTTGAGCAGCTTCACGCGCAGCCTCGCCTCCAGCTGCTGCACCAGTTGCGTCACGCTGGTCTTGCTCATGTGCAGCGTCTCGGCCGCCTTGGTGAAGCTGCCTGCTTCCACCACGCGGGCGAATGCCTGCATCGCATCGAAACGGTCCATGCCTGCTGTTCCTGCTGGTTCGAAGATTGTTTGGGTTCTGCAAACAGTGATTGTTGGCTTTGCCCGTTTATCCGGCGGGCACGGATCCCTAAAGTCCCTTCATCGTCATCAAAGAAGGAAGAAGCAATCCATGGCCAAACGCGACGTCGTTTTCCCGCCCGGGCGCCAGGCGCTCTACGAAAAGAATCGCTATTCGCCGGCGATCCGTTCCAATGGCTTCCTGTTCGTCTCGGGGCAGGTCGGCAGCCGCGAGGACGGCTCTCCCGAGCCCGACCTGGAGGCGCAGGCACGGCTCGCGTTCGAAAACCTGAACGCGATCCTGGGGGCTGCAGGTTGCACGTTCGACGACGTGGTCGATGTCACTGTCTTCATCGTCGATCCCGAATCGAACTTCGAGACGATCTGGAAGGTGATGCCGGCGTATTGGGGCAGCGCACCGCACCCGACGCTGACCGGCATCGGCGTGACGTGGCTCTATGGCTTCCAGTTCGAGATCAAGGTGATCGCGAAGCTTCCATGAAAGCCGCCGCCCGTCGGTTCTTCGCAATCAGGGCCGCACCCGCAAGGCAAAGGCAGGCGAGCATTGCGAAAGCAGTTCTTGCCCCCTGAGTGAATGCGGCGACATCGAGGCCCGAGAGGCCCGAGCCGCCATTCCCCAGAATCATGAGCTGCGAGCTGTAGGGCAGCCCAGCCATCGCCACGCTCAGCGCGAGGGCCGTTCCCACCATGATCCCGGTGTTCTGCAGCGTCGAGCGGACGCCGTTCGCAATGCCCCGGCGCTGGGGCACCACGCTCTGGAGAATCGACGCGTTGTTCGGTGTCACGAAGCTCCCGATGCCCAGGCCCAGCATCCACAGGCAGGCGGCCAGTTGCCCGGCGCCGATGGCCGGTTGCAGCGTGGCCGCCAACAGCGCCAGCGCGCCTGCGGCCAGCAGCAGGCCTGCCACGCAGATGGCTTCGGGCGAGCAGCGCCGCATCAGGCTGCCGGCCGCCGGAGCGGCCATCAACATTCCCAGCGCGACCGGCGCGATGCGCATGCCCGCCTCCGATGGCGCCAGGCCCGCGCACGCCTGGAGATACAAGGCCACGAGCAGCAGGGGCGCGGCCTGCGACATCGACAGGAGCAGGATGCCTGCGTAGGCGGTGCGGCGCCCCGGATCCCTGAACAGCGCCGGGTCGACCAGGGGGCTCGCCACGCGCTGCTGCACCCTGGCGAACACGAGAAGGGCGCAAAGACCGGCAAGCATGAAGGCCCACACGGGCGTGCTCCCCCAGCCGCGCGTTCCCGCCATCGAGAGCGCATAGATCACGCCTCCGATCCCGGCGAGCGACAGCAGGGCGCCGGCCAGGTCGAAGCGCTCGGCCTTGTTGGCCGCTGCGCTCTTCGGCAAAACCCGCCACGACCAGGCCAGCACGCACAGCCCGACGGGCACGTTCAGCACGAAGAGAACGCGCCAGCCCCACCACGACACGACGAAGCCGCCGGCCAGCGGCCCCGCGACCTGCGCCAGGGCGGCCACCATGGCGAGCACGCCGAGCGCGAGGCCCACCCTCTGGCGGCCGAACGCATCGCCTACCAATGCGCTGGCGTTGGCCATGACGCCGGCCGCACCCACGGCCTGGCAGACGCGAAAGACCAGCATGGCGCCGACGCTCGTCGCGGCCGCACAGGCCGCACACGCGATCACGAAAAGGCCCAGCCCTGCGAGGAAGAGCCGCCGCCGCCCCCACAGGTCGGCCAGCCTTCCGAAGCTGAGGATGCAGACAGTGCTGACCAGCATGTAGGACAGCAGGATCCAGCTCGCCTGCGAGGGCGAAGCGTGCAGGCTGCGCGCAACCGCGGGCAGCGCTACGTTCAGCGCACTGAGGTTCAGGAAGCACAGCAACGCACCCAGGCTTGCAGCAACGAGTACCGCCCATCCGGCCCTTTCTTCTTCGTCGTCCTGCGCCTGCGTCACCGCCTGCTTCACTCTTCGCTCTTGAAGCCCGAAGCCTTGACGATGGGGCGCCAGTACTCGCGGTCTTCGTTCATGAGGCGCGTCACTTCGGCGCCGGGCAGCCCGGTTGCATCGAGCCCCATGCGGTCGAGCTGGCCGCGCACCTGCGGGCTGCGCATCGCGGCCAGGAAGGCTGTCTCCAGCTTTGCGACAACGTCCTTCGGCGTGCCTGCCGGCACGAAGGCGGCATAGGACGCGTTGGCGCGGTCGAAGGCGTTGTAGCCGGCCTCCTTGAGGGTCGGAACATCGGGCAGCCAGCTCAGCCGCTTCGTCCCCGCGACGCCCAGGATGCGCAGCTTGCCGGAGCGGTGCAGCTCCAGCTGGCTGGCCAGTGCGTCGGCGCCGAGCGGCACATGGTCGCCGATGATGTCCGTCGCCAGCGGCGCGCCGCCCCGGTAGGTGACGGCCGCGAGCGGCACGCCGATGGCCTTCGACAGCTGCCACAGGCTGAAGTGCAGGCCGCCGCCGAGGTTGGTGATGCCGACACTTCCCTGAGCGGGGTTCTTCTTGACCCACGCGACGTATTCGGGAATCGTCTTGTACGGCTGGTTCGCGCCAGTGGAAACGACACTGGGCACGTTGGCCAGATGCGCGACGGGAATGAAGTCCTTTTCGACGTCGTAATTCAGCCGCGCGTAGGTCATCGGAAACAGCACGAAGGGCGGTGTGGCGCCGATGAGGATCGTGTGGCCGTCGGGCCGCGCGGTCTTCACCGCCTCGATGGAAATGCGCGTGGACGCACCGGGGCGGCTCTCCACCAGAACGGGCGCCTTGAGCGAGCCGCGTAATTCCTCCGCGATGGAGCGCGCCAGGTTGTCGAGCGCGCCACCCGGCGGAACACCGATGATGAGGCGAATGGGCGCGTTGTCGGCGTGCGCGCCGGCGCCGGCCAGGGCGATCGACGCGCCGAGCACGAGTGTCTTCAGGAACGAGGTCATGGTGGCTACCTGTTGGTTTAAAAAATCGGAAGGAGAGAAAGAGGCGACGAACTCAGAAGGCCACGACGGGCAGCGGATTCGCCGGCCGGTGCGTGGCTTCGAATGAAGCGGCGGCCTGCAGCAACTGCGCGTCTTCGCGGAAGCGGCCGACCAGCTGCATGCCGATGGGCAGGCCGTCGCGGTCCGCGCCGCAGGGCAGGCTGATGGCGGGGTGGCCGGTGAGGTTGAACGGCATGGTCCAGGGGAACCAGTTCGCGCGCACCTCGGCATAGGCCTTGCCGTCGATCTCGATGCTGCCGAACAGGTCCTGGTCGATGGGCAGGGCCGTGCGCGAAAGCGTGGGCGTGAAGATGAAGTCGTGCGTTTCCAGCCGCGCCTGCACATCGCGAAACAACGCAGTCCGCGCGAACATCGCCTGCTGGAATGCAACGCCGTCTACATGCTCGGCCAGCGCCAATTGCTTCAGCAGCGACGGGCTCATCTGGTCGCCATGCGCCGCAGCCATGGGCGCAAAACGGCCACGCCAGCTGGTGTGGTTGATCACGCGCCACACGGGCTCGACGTCGAAGCCTTCGCCCGACATCGGCTCCAGCACCGCACCTATCGACGCCAGGGTTGCCAGAGCGGCCTCGAAGGCGGATGCAACGTCCGCGGCGATCGGCCGCCCAGCGGGCGCGGCGCAGAAAAGAATGCGCTTGCCGCGAAGGTCGCCGCCGGCCTGCAGCTCGTCGAAATAGCGCTGGGCCGGCACGCCCAGCGACCAGGGGTCCGACCCGTGCGCGCCGGTCATGGCCTGCAGCATGAGTGCCGTGTCGGCCACGTTACGCGTGGTGGGCGTCACGTAGGTGTAGTTGCCGAACGCGTCCTGCACCTGGCTGTGGGGCACCACGCCCAGGCTCTGCTTCAGGCCGACCACGCCGTTGCACGCGGCGGGAATGCGCGTCGAGCCGCCGCCGTCGGTCGCAATGGCGAGCGGCGCGATGCCCGCTGCCATCGACGATGCCGCGCCGCCACTGGAGCCGCCGCTCGTGCGCGAGGCACTCCACGCGTTGCGGGTGCTTCCGAACAGCGGCGCATCGGTCAGGCACTTGGCGCCGAACTCCGACGAGGTGGTCTTTCCGATGAGGATGGCGCCGGCCTCGCGCATTCGCGCTACCGCCACCGCGTCTTTCGTGGGCACGTGGTCGCGGTGCAGCAGGGAGCCGTAGGTGGTCCGCACGTTTGCGGTGTCGACGATGTCCTTCACCGTGAAGGGCAGGCCATGCAGCAGGCCCGGGGCCTCGCCGCGCATGAGCGCCTGTTCGGCTTCTTTGGCCTGCTGCAGCGCCTGCTCGTGGCACAGCGTGATGAAGCAGTTCAGCTGCGGCTGCAGCGCATCGGCGCGGCGCAGCACCTCTTCGACGATCTCCACCGGCGAGAGCTCGCGCTGCGCGACCAGCTTGCGCATGGTTGTTGCTGGCATCTCGCAGATCTCGGACCTGGGAAGGACGGGAAATTTTTTCATGCGCAAATGATTGATGCGCCGCCACATGGCGTCCAATACTGTTTTCTTGAAAGGGCATATGCACAGCGTATGGCTACGCCAGACCTCCGAATCCTTCGCTATTTCGTGGCCGTCGCCGAGGAGCGCAGCGTCGGCAAGGCGGCGCGCCGGCTCAACATGGCGCAGCCGCCGCTGTCGGTTCACATCAAGAACCTCGAGGCGGCGGTGGGCACGCCGCTGTTTCGCCGGACGGCGCTCGGCATGGAAATCACCGATGCGGGCAGTGCACTGTTCCGGCGCGCGAAAGAGGCATTGCTGCTGGCCAACGAAGGTTTCGACGCGGCGCGCGCCGTCGGCTCGGGCAGCCGGGGCCGGCTCACCATCGGCACCATGGTGGTGCTGTCTTACCTGGTGCTGCCGCGGCTGGAAAACGAGTTGCGGCGCAGGTTGCCGGAGGTGGAGATCCAGTACGTGGAGCTGAACGCCGTCAACAACGTCTCGGCCCTCACCAATTCGGATGTGTCGGTGGCGATCTGCATTCCTCCCATTGCGCAGGCGGGCATTGCGGCAGAGCGCATCGGCAGCCAGCCGCTGATGCTTGCGGTGCGCGCCGATTCACCGCTGGCGCGACTGGCCAGCATTCCGCTGGCGCGCCTTTCGGGCCTGCCGCTCATCGGGCTGCCCGTGCCCGAGGGCGACGTCGACAAATCGGTCGTCGCGTCGCTGCTGCGACGGCACGATGTGAGCATGCCGATTGCGCAGCGGGTCGAGACGATGGTGTCGGCATTGGCGCTGGTGCTGGCGGGGAAGGGCGTGGCGATATTGCCTGCCTGCGCGCAGATCGGGCGGCCGCCTGGGGTGGTGTTCAGGGCTTTGCGCAATGTCGATGCGGGGATGGAGATTGCGGCTTGCTGGCGCAGTGATTGGGACAGTCCGTTGATTGAGCCGTTTTTGGTTTGTGCGCGGGCGTCGTTGCGGGAGTCGGTGTAAATAAACTAAAAGTCCGTTCGGCGGACTGTCGTAAGTCGCGTCTAGACTTCCGAAATCCGCTACACACCGGACATTCACAGGAACCAACTGGATGAGCACTTCGAGCCCGTGGCCCTTCGAGGATCCTCCCAATGTCATGTGCTTCACCGTGAAGTCCATCGTTCAGGCGACGAAGCCTTTGCTCATGGTGTCTCGCGATGCTGAAGACGCAGGTTGGTCGTTTCTCACAGGGGAGCCGCTCGATATGTCGGAGGCGCTTCTGGTCACGCTGCGAAGCATGGTGGAACGAGATCAAACAGTGCTCGAGTTGGCTGACTTGCCCCCAGGATGGACTGCAGTTCGGGGTTCGCCGAAGGCCGGCTGGACTCGAGCTGAGGACAAGATTTCCGACGACCCCGCCTAGGATCCAGTTCGGCCACAACCGGACGCTCCAACTGTGCGCCTGATCGCGAGCCGAGTCGCGCTATTTATCCGGCCGGATCAGGGCCCATCCCGCGTACATGGACGATGTGTGCCGCCGCAGCTGTTCGGAAGGCGTTCTGGCCCGCAGGGTCGTAGCGAGAAGCGGCTTGATTCCCGTCCAGATCGTCGAGTAGAAGTAGCCCTGTCTCAAGCAGCAGTTCGCCCATGGTTCGGGCGTCAAACCCCGATAGGAACGCCTCTCCCGCAGCTGAGACGTCAGTCATGAGCCTGCGAAACGATTCGTCGGCCACCTGGTTAGGGCCGAGAATAGCCTCGTCAACGTATGTGAAGACCAGTTCGCTTCCCGCAGGCGCGCATGTGGCAATTGACCGAAGGGCGTTAAGGTTCGCCTCCCGGGTCAGGTACATCGTGACGCCCAACCAGGAGAAGAAGGTGAGGCGGTCAGCCTGAAACGAAGAGCGCGCGAGGGCCGTTTCCAGCGACTCCATCGATAAGTCGGCTTCGACGAACTCCACGGATCTGGAGACGGCAACGCCGCAGGCAGCCAGGCGTTCGCGCTTCAACCGCTGCGTTGAAGGATGATCCACCTCTATGATCGTCACGGCCTCTGCCCACTCAGGGCGCCGGCAGATGAAGCTGTCGAACCCGGCGCCGATGATTACGTATTGACCGATACCCCGCGCTACGGCTTCCTTGAGTGCGTCTTCCGTGTATCGGGACCGAAGGATCACGTCCGCATAGGCGGCATTGGATCGAAGACCGAGCTCAAGACCTTGAACGCCATCTAGTATCAAACCGGGCCTGGCAGCCCCTAAGCGCTCCATTGCGCGCTGACGCAAGGCGGCTTGCGCCGATTCCGGAACAAGACGATCCCCCCATGTGTCGCTCAGAAGTGGCGCAGGGTCGTTGCGCGAATGAACTGCGCGCATGAGCGAGGTGGCAAGTGCGGTGCGGCTGGCTGTCGATGGGTCCAAGCAGGTTCTCCAAGGTTGTGGGCGCAAACAGGTCGCGGCAAACCGCGCCTGTGCGCAAAGGAAAAGGTGTCTGCGAAAGAGATCGGACCGCTATCCTGAACCGGGGTTCAGGTGGGCAAGGTCAGCCAAACATCGGGATCGTCTGGCAAGAGACGTTCACGCCCGAACGGCAATGTTCCAATCCCGGGCTTTTTAGCGTTGGTCAAGGAATGTCGCGGTCCAACTTCGATCACAGACGGCGCGAGTTTCAACGCAACGTATAAATCTGTACAGTGCATTCATTGAAACTCAAATCTGCAGGAGATGAATGTATGGACCTGAATCTTCTTGCAGCCCTGGACGCATTGCTAAACACAGGGAGCGTGAACGATGCGRCCAAGCGGATGCACTTGAGCGCGCCGGCAATGAGCCACACCTTGGCGAGAATTCGCGTCGCTCTCGACGATCCAATCCTTGTTCGCGCCGGCCGCAAACTGGTCCCAACTCCGCGTGCGAATGCGATGCGTGAATCTGTACGACGGCTCGTGGCCGAAGCCAAGGACTTGATGCAGCCCGGCAGCGCTGTGTCTTTGGGCGAGATCGACCGAGAATTCACGGTGCGTGCGCCGGAAGGCATGGGGATCGTCTACGGCACGACGTTGCTCGAAGCGATGCGCGAGAGCATGCCGCTCATAAGGCTGCGGTTCGTCCCCGAGAGTGAGAGCGATGCCTCTGCTCTGCGCGATGGGCGCATTGATCTGGACGTAGGCGTTCTCGCCGACCGTGGGCCTGAGATTCAGACATCCTTGCTCTACGAACAGCACATCGTTGGAGTCGTCAAGGCTGGCCACCTGTTGCTTGGATCGCGTATGACGCCGAAGCGATTCGCATCGCAGCTGCATGTCGCCATCACGCAGCGCGGACGGGTACGAGAATCGATCGACGTCCTGCTTGAGGACGCCGGCGCCGCCCGTCGTCCCGTCTTGACCGTGCCGAGTGCGTATGGCGCCCTGCTGGCGGCTGCGCGATCGACAATGGTCGCGTGCGTGCCAGAGCCTCTGGCGCGCACCGTGATGCAGGCACTGGAGCTCGAAATTTTCCAGCTGCCTGTCGCCGTGCCATCAGAAAAGGTCGTGCAGGCGTGGCATCCGAGGGACGAGATGGATCCCGCCCATCGACGCTTGCGCGAATGTGTTGCTTCCGTATCCAAACAGGTAGCGTTTGGGCCACTGACTCGTCGCGTGCAGGCCGCGCACCGCGCGCTGCTCACTTGACGAGTGAACGTCGGCTTACGAGCGAGCCGGAAGTCCGCAAAGGGCCGAGGCTGTGTGAAAAGACTTCCAGTCCCGCCCGTCAAAAAATAAAATCGGTGCACCCGTTCCAAGCGAGGTGCCCATGAAGCGATTCATCGAAGGCGAAGAGCGACAGCAGGTCGCGCTGTTGCCGGAATGTCTTGATGACTATATCGGCGAAGACAACCCGGTGCGAGTGGTCGACGCCTTTGTCGAGGAACTGGATCTTC
>NZ_JBFUHN010000075.1:0-32234 GCF_056402375.1 Variovorax sp. P4_B10
CATTCGCGGAGGCATTCGCGGAGGGGAGCACCCGGTGGCCTGTGCACGCGCCCCGAACAAGAGCGCCCCGAACAAGAGCGCAACGGCCGGTCAACACCGGCGTGCGCAGTACTTTCCTAGCGCCCGCGCGTGAGCATCCGCCCCGCACGCGCGAGCACCCGGGCCTCGGTCTCGCCGCCGCGGTAGGCCAGCACGCCGTTCACGAACACGCGTTCCACGCCCAGGCTCACGCCATGCGGCTTGTCGTAGGTCGCCGTGTCGGCGATGGTCTCGGGGTCGAACACCACCACGTCGGCCATCGCGCCGACACGCAGCAGGCCGCGGTCGGCGATGCGCAGGTTGCGCGCGGTCATGCCGGTCATCTTGTGCACGGCCTGCTCGAGTGTGAAGAGGCGGCGCTCACGCCAGTAGCGCGCGAACACGCGCGGGAACGCGCCCCACAGGCGCGGATGCGGATGGCGGTCGTGCGGCAGGCCGTCGCTGCCGATCATCGTGAGCGGGTGCGCGATGACGCGCTCCACGTCTTCCTCCTGCATCTGGAAATAGCAGGCGCCGCCGGGCTTCAGGCGCAGGCAGGCCTCCTGCTCGGTGATGCCCCACTCGCGCGCGATGTCGGAGATCAGGCGGCCGGTCATCTCGGGGTGCGGGTCGGACCAGGTCAGCAGCACGTCGATGACGCCGTCGACCAGGTCTTCGCGCAGCACGGTGGAGCCGGCCACGTAGGGGTAGACGTCCATCGCGATCTGCTGGCGCTGCGCGAGCGCCTCGATCAGCGGCAGCGTCTCCTTCGTGCGGCCCCAGTTCGCGGGGCCAGCGCACTTGTGGTGCGAGATGACCAGCGGCACGCCGGCGTTGAAGGCCGAGTCGCCGGCCTCGTGCAGCGCCTCGATGATCTGCTGCATCTCGCTGCGCAAATGGGTGGCGTAGACGCCGCCGTGGCGGGCCACGATGCGGGCGAGCGCTGTCACTTCTCCGGCCGGCGCGGCAAAGGCCTCCTCATAGAACAGGCCCGACGACATGCCGTGCGCGCCGTCGGCCATGCAGCTGTCGAGCAGGGCTTCCATGCGCGCCAGCTCGTCGCCGCTCGCGGGCCGGTCGAGCGCTTCCATCGTCGCGAAGCGCAAGGTGGTGTGGCCGACCAGCGCCGCCACGTTGAGCGCGGGCTGCGTCGCATCGACGGCCGCGCGGTACTCGGCCATGGAGGCATGCCTGAACGACTCGGCGCCCAGCAGCGTGAGCGGCGGCTTGGACTGCGGCGTGCGGTAAGGCGCGAGCGAGATGCCGCAGTTGCCCGTCACCACGGTGGTGATGCCTTGCGACACCTTGGGGCAACACAGCGGATCGCGCAGCACGATGGCGTCGTCGTGCGTGTGCGCGTCGATGAAGCCGGGGGCGATCACCCTGGCGCGGCAATCGACAACGTCGAGATCGGCGGGCATGAGGCCTTCGGGCAGCCGCCCGCGCAGGCCCTCGCCGAGCGCGAGGATGCGGTCGCCCTGCAGCAGCACGTCGCCGGGCCATGAAGGTCCGCCCGAGCCGTCGACCACGAGGCCGGCTTCGAGCAGGACGGCTTTCGGATGCGTCACGATGCGCGTCCTCCTTTTTCGTTGATGCCGCCGCCGTCCCAGCTTTGCAGGGGGTGGGTCGTGGCGTCGATGCCATGGCGCTGGAAGGCTTCGCGAGCGCGTTGCAGACGCTGCACCGCGGGTTCGCCACGGCGCTGGGCCACCAGCACGGTGAGGATCTCGATGACGGTGAGGTGCGTCAGGTAGGCATCGATGCCCACGTGCATCACCGCGTCGTCAGGCACCGAGAGCCCCAGCAGGAAGTCGGCCTTGGCCGCGAGCGCGGTGCCGGGCCGCGTGAGTGCGACCACCTTGGCGCCCTGCCCGCGCGCGATGTCCACCGCATCGAGCAGCGAGGGCATGCCGCCGACATGCGAGATGGCGATGACCACGCCGCCCGGCCGCTGGGCCGCGCCGGCGACCTGCTGCAGGTGGTAGTCGGCCCAGGCATTGGCCGAGAGGCCGAGCCGGAAGAGCCGCGCCTGCAGGTCGTTGGCCATGAACCACGAGGTCGCGCCCGCACCGTACAGGTCCACATGCGGCGCCGCCGCGATGGCCGCCACGGCGCCATCGAGCACCTGCATGTCGAGCTGGCCGCGCACGCCCGAGACCGAGGCCGCGGCGCTGCGTGCGATCTTGCTGACCACCTCGTCGGCCGCGTCCTCGATGTTGACGCGGCGGTGCAGCGGCGAACCGCCGAGCGCCAGTTCCTGCGCCAGCGCCAGCTTGAATTCGCGCAAGCCGGCAAAGCCGAGGTCGCGGCAGGTGCGCATGATGGTCGGCACCGAGCTGCGCGAGCGCTCGGCCAGCTGCTCGAAGCTCTCTTCGAGCACGCGGTCCGGGTCTTCGAGGATCAGGTCGAGAATCGCGCGCCGCGTGGCCGGTGCGTCGCTGCGGATCTCGGCGATTTTCTTGAGCAGGGAGGGGGTCATCGGTGGGGGATCAGAAGTGCATGGCGACGGCGTCGCTCACGCGGTAGTTCTCTTCGACCACCGGCATCCAGTGCCACTTGTCGAAGGTGGTGCAGGGATGCGAGATGCCAAGGCCGACGCGGTCGCCGACTGCGGGCGCCTGCGCCTCTTCGGCGGCGTCCCAGCGCAGGTACGCATGCTGGTCGTTGAGCGCGGTGATCTTCCAGCCGGCAGGCACCTCCTGGGCTTCGAGCGCGCCGCGTGCCGCGCGCGCGATGGGCACCGGCATCGAGAGGTCGAAGGAGATGTCGCGCTTGCCCACGGCGAGGATCGCGAGCCCTGGCTCGGGGCGCGATTGCACCGTGGCCCAGACCTCCATGGCGGGGCGCAAGCTCTCGCCGCAATCGCAACCCAGGCGCTCGTCCACCGCATTCACCATGCGCTTGTAGAAGCCATGGTCGTGCGTGACATAGCAGCCCGAGCGCAGCAGGCCGCGCATCGGCGAGCCCAGGGCCGGCTTGAGGCGTCCGGCCACGAGATCGAAGATGGCCGAGCCGCCGGCGGAGACCAGCACCTCGTCGGTCTCGAACAGTTTCTGCGTGTCGCAGTGGCGCGCGATGGCTTCGACGCGGTCCATCAGCGTGTTGGCGTAGGCCGTATCGGGTTCGCTGACACCGGTGGCGCCCTGCCCTTCGTAGGTCTCGATGCCCACGAGCTTGACGGCATCGCTGGCGCGCAGCCGCGTGGCGAGCGTCACCGCTTCTTCATGCGTTCGGCAGCCGGTGCGCGCGCCTTCGACGCCGATCTCGATCATCACCTCGAAAGGCACGCTCGCCGGATGGCGCTTCGCCCAGTCTTCGATCAGCCCGAGCTGCGCCAGCGAATCGACCAGGAACACGATGCGCAGGTCGACATGCGCCTGCAACAGCATCTGGATGCCCGCGAGATCTTCGTCGCTCACCACCTGGTTGGCGATGAGCGTGCGGCGCGCGCCGGCCGCCACGCCCACGGCCAGCTGCGTGACGGTAGCGAAGGTCAGGCCCCAGGCGCCCGCATCGAGCTGGCGCTGGAAGAGCTGCGGCGACATGGTGGTCTTGCCGTGCGGTGCGAGGTCGATGCCCCACTCGCGCACGCGCGACTGCATCCACGCCAGGTTGTGCTCGAGCGCCTCGCGCTTGAGCATGGCCAGCGGCAGCGGCAGGTCGCCGGCCAGCACGTTCCAGCCCGCGGCGCCCACCTCGCTGCGCCGGCGCGGCGGCTGGGTGCGTGGGTAGCCCTTGAAGTTGCTGCTCAGCAGCGGGTCGTTGAAGTCTGTGGCGGCGGTGTCGGTCATGGTCATGCGGCGATATGTGAGAGCAGATCTTTGCGGATGCAGGCGCGATAGTGTCCGGGGGAAATCTCTTCGAGCGGCGGCACAGTCTGCGCGCAAGCCTCGATGGCATGCGGGCAACGGGTGCGAAACACGCAACCCGAGGGCGGCGAGATGGGGCTGGGAATGTCGCCCTTGAGCGCGATGCGTTCGGTGGCGAGCGTGGGGTCGGGCTTCGGGCTCGCGGCCAGCAGCGCCTGGGTGTAGGGGTGCGAAGGTCGCGCAAACAGCTCGTCGGTCTCGGCCACCTCCATCACCTTGCCGAGGTACAGCACCACCACGCGGTCGCACAGGTACTCGACCACGTCGAGATCGTGCGAGATGAAGAGCATGGTGAGGCCCAGGCGCTCCCGCAGGTCCGCCAGCAGGTTGATGACCTGCGACTGGATCGACACGTCGAGCGCCGAGAGCGGCTCGTCGGCCACGATGAACTCGGGCTCGACCGCGAGCGCGCGCGCCACGCCGATGCGCTGTCGCTGGCCGCCCGAGAACTCGTGCGGAAAGCGGCTCGCGTGCTCCGCGCGCAGGCCCACGGTTTCGAGCAGCTCGGCAATGCGCTTGTCGCGTGCGGCCGCGCCCTTGTGCAGGCCGTGCGTGGACAGCGCCTCGCCGAGGATGGCGCTGATGCGCATCTTCGGGTTCAGGCTCGCATACGGGTCCTGAAAAATGATCTGCAGCTTGCTGCGCAGCTTGCGCATGCGTTCGCCCGAGAGCGCGCCGATGTCGTCGCCGCGGTAGAGCACCTGGCCCTCGGTGCGCTCGACCAGGCGCAGCACGGTGCGGCCGATGGTGCTCTTGCCGGAACCCGATTCGCCGACCAGCCCCAGCGTTTCGCCGGGCTGGATGGCGAACGACACATCGTCGACCGCGCGCACGGGGCGGTCGCTGCTGCCGAAGTATTTCTTGAGTCCGCGGACTTCGATCAAAGGAGAAACTGCGGTCATGCGACCCTCGCGAGTTGGGCGTCCGGCTGCACACGAATGCAACGGGCCTGGCGGTCCTGGCGGATATCGATCAGCGGCGGAATCGCCTCCTTGCAAGCCGGCAGCGCATGGTCGCAGCGCGGCTCGAAGGCGCAACCGGGCGGTGGCGCGAGCGGGCTCGACACCTGGCCACGAATGGCGAAGAGGCGCTTGGGCTTGGGCTGCCCCGGCAGGCGCGCCTTGCCCGGCAGGCAGGCCAGCAGGCCCTGCGTGTAGGGATGCTCCGGCTTCGCGAACAGCGGCCGCACGGGCGCGCTCTCGACCACCCGGCCCGCGTAGAGCACCACCACGTCGTCCGCATGGTGCGCGACCACGCCGAGGTTGTGCGTGATGAAGAGGATGCTCATGCCGGTCTCGGCCTGCAGCCGGCGCATCAGTTCGAGGATCTGCGCCTGGATGGTCACGTCGAGCGCGGTGGTGGGCTCGTCGGCAATCAGCAGCGTCGGGTCGCAGGCCATCGCGAGCGCGATCATCACGCGCTGGCGCATGCCGCCCGAGAGCTGGTGCGGGTACTCGTGGATGCGCTGCGCGGCGGCCGGAATCTCGACCAGCTCCAGCATGCGCAGCGCATGGGCCAGCGCCGCCTTGCGGTCCAGCCCCTTGTGCAGCCGCACGCTCTCGGCGATCTGCTCGCCGATGGTGAAGACCGGGTTCAGGCTGGTCATCGGCTCCTGGAAGATCATCGACAGCTGGTTGCCGCGCAGCGAGCGCATCTCGCGCTCGCCGATCTGCAGCAGATCGAGTGTCTTGCCCTCGCGGGTCACGAAAGAGGCCGATCCGCTGACCTGCGCATTCGCGGTCTTGGGCAAGAGGCGCATCAGCGTGAGGCTGGTGACCGACTTGCCCGAGCCCGACTCGCCCACCAGGGCGGTTGTCTTGCCGGGCTGGATCGAGAAGCTCACATCGGCCACCGAGCGGATCAGGCCGTCTTCGGTGGGGAAGCTGGTGCTCAGGTTGCTGACCGTGAGACGTGGGGTGGTCGTGGTCGTCATCACAGGGTTTTCTTGAGCTTGGGGTCGAGCAGGTCGCGCACGCCGTCACCGAGCAGTTGCAGCGAGAGCGCGGTGAAGATGATCGCGAGCCCCGGGAACAGCACCACCCAGAAGGCCTGGTGCGCATACTGCTGGCTGCCCGCGACCATGGTGCCCCAGGTCGGGATCTCGGGCGGTACGCCGACACCGAGGAACGAGAGCCCCGCTTCGGCCAGGATCGCGTAGGCGAAGATGAAGGACACCTGCACCAGGATCGGCGACATCAGGTTCGGCAAGATGTGCCGCCACAGGATGCGCGAGGTGCGCACGCCCAGCGCGCGCACCGCTTCCACGAACAGCAGTTCGCGCACCACCAGCGTCGAGGCCCGCACCACCCGCGCCACGCGCGGCGTGTAGACCAGCACCAGCGCGAGCACGGTGTTGATGAGCGAAGGCCCGAGGATGGCCACCAGCGCGATGGCGAGCAGGATGTCGGGGAAGGACATCATCGCGTCGACCACGCGCATCAGCGGCGTGTCGAGCCGGCGGAAGAAGCCCGCCATCAGGCCCAGCACGGTGCCGGCGATGACCGAGCCCAGCGCGGTGAGCGCCGCAATGGCCAGCGAATAGCGTGCGCCGTGCACGATGCGCGAATAGAGATCGCGGCCGAGCTCGTCGGTGCCCAGCAGGTGTCCGGCGCTCGGCGCCTTCAGGCGTTCCAGCACGGCCGTGTCGTTGGGGTCGATGGAGGCGAACAGCGGCGCGCCGATGGCGAGCACCGCAATGACCAGCAGCACCAGCGCGGAGACCATCACGATGCGGCGGTGCATCAGCTGGCGAAGCATTCGGGGCATTTGCATCGCTCAGACCTTCACGCGCGGATCGACCACCGCATACAGCAGGTCGATCGAGAAATTGATGAGCACATAGATCGCGGCGATCACGAGCAGCGCCCCTTGAATGACGGGGTAGTCGCGCCGCAGCACGGCACTGACCACGAGGTTGCCCACGCCGGGCAGGCCGAACACGGTCTCGGTGATGACGGCGCCGCCGATCATCAGCGCGACCGTGAGGCCGATCACCGTGACGATGGGCACCAGCGCATTGCGCAGCGCATGCTTGAGCACCACCGTGCTCTCGCTCAGGCCCTTGGAGCGCGCGGTGCGCACGTAGTCTTCGCCGAGCACGTCGAGCATCGAGGCGCGCGTGAAGCGGATGATGAGCGCCGAGTTCAACAGGCCCAGCACCGTGGCCGGCAGCACCAACGAATGCAGCCGCTCGGCCAAGGCCGCATCGGGCGCGCCGTAGCCCGACACCGGGAACCAGCCGAAGGACACCGCGAAGATCTGAATCAGCACGATGCCGAGCCAGAAGCTCGGAATGCTGGCGCCGAGCATCGCGACGCCGGTGAAGAGCTGGTCGACCACGCGGCCGCGGAACACCGCCGAGACGATGCCGCACGGCACACCGATCAGCGCCGCGATGGCCACGGCCATCAGCGCGAGCAGCGTCGTGGGTTCCGCGCGCTCCCACAGCGCCTGGGTGACCGGCCGCTGCAGAAAGATCGAAGTGCCGAGGTTGCCCTGCAGCACTTCGCGCAGCCAGTAGCCGAACTGCACGGGCAGCGGCTTGTCGAGGCCGTATTCCTTCTGCACGCGGGCGATGTCGGCCGCGGTGGCCTGGTCGCCCAGCAGCACCGAGACCGGATCGCCCGATGCGGCGCGCGTGAGCACGAAGACCAGCACGGCCACGATGGCGAGCACGACGAGCATGCCGGCGGCGCGGGAAGCGAGATAGCGAAACATGTGTGGTTGGCTCCGTGACGCCCCGGGGTTTACTTGATCCTTGCGTTCCAGAAGAACGGCCAGGTCGCGGGCTGGTAGTTGTCGAGCGCCGGGCTCTTGGCCGAGAGGCCGTTGAACTTGCCGACGTTGATGTACGGCACCTCGTCGTAGACGACCTGCTGCACCTTGCCCCACAGCGCGCCGCGCTTGGCCGGATCGCTCTCGACATTGAAGGCCTGCAGCGCCGACTTCTTGGCGGGCGAGTCCCACCAGCCGGGCGCACCGTCGCCGAGCTGCGGCGGCGAGAGCATCGGCTCGGGGAACTGGCCCGAATGGGTGACGTAGATGTCCCAAAGTTTCGGGTCGTTGCGGCGCTGCACCAGCGTGGCCCAGTCGACCACGTTGAGGTCGACCTTGAAGCCGGCGCGCTTGAGTTGCTCGGCCATCAGCAGCGACATGTTGTAGTGGAAGTCGTACTGGCGGCTTGTGAGTACGCGGATCGGCTCGCCCTTGTAGCCGGCCTTGGCCGCGGCCTCCTTGGCCTTCGGCGCGTTGCGCTCGTTGTAGAGCGTGGCGCCGGCCGTCGAATAGAACGGCGAGCCCTTGGGAAAGTGGTTGCCCTCGGCGACGAAGAAGCGCGTGTCGCCGAAGCCGGCCGCGAGCATCTCGCCTTCGCCGAGCGCGGACTGGATCGCCTGGCGTACGGCCTGGTTGGCGACCACGCCTTCCTTGGTGTTCAGCACGAGGTACGGAAAGCCGAACGACGGCGTCATGATGGGCAGCGTCTTGCCGGCCGCCTTCTCCAGGCGCGGCAGGGCTTCGACCGGCAGCAGGTCGGCAAAGTCGTACTGGCCGGCCAGTGCGCCTTCGACGCGGGTGCTGGCATTGGGCACGGGCACGAAGCGCAGTTCCTCGATGGCCGCCTCGCGCTTGCCGCCGTAGCCGCTCGCAGGCTCCTTGCGCGCCGCGTACTTGTCGAAGCGCGTGAGCAGCACGAACTGGTCGGGGCGGCGCTCCTTGAACTTGTAGGGGCCGGTGCCGACGAACTCCTTCAGCGGCGAGGCGATGGAATCCTTGGCCATGATCGCGGCCATGCCGCTGGGCAGCGCGAGCTGCGAGAGCAGCGGCGCATACGGCGCCTTCAACACGATCTCCACGCTCAGCGGGCCCTTGGCCTTGAGGCTCTCGATTTCCTTGCCGACGGCCTTGCCGCGCGGCGACTGGTCCATCCAGCGCTGCAGGCTGGCGACCACATCGTCGGCGTTGAGTTCGCGGCCGTTGTGCAGCATCACGCCCTTGCGCAGGGTGATGGCGTAGCTCTTGCCGTCGGCGGAGATCTTCGGCATGGTCTCGGCCAGCATCGGCACCACGTTCCACTTGGCGTCGAAGGTGTAGAGCGTTTCGTACACGTGCTGCATGATGGTTCCGACCAAGTCGGCGGTCGAAGCCATCGGGTCGAGCGTCTGTGGTTCGGCCACCATCGCCAGCGTGGCGAAGTTGCGCGGCCCCTGGGCATGCGCGGGCTGATGAGGCAGCGCGGCACACAGCATCGCGAGCAGGGAAGCACCCAGCAGGCTGCGCTTCGACAGCTTCGGCAGGCGCTGGACAAGACCGGCGTTGGACATGGGGAACTCCTTCATGGGCGAGCGGGTTTGTGAAAGAAATTTTCTTTTCGGCTCGACTTTGAAGCAGTATTCATGCCAAATCATCCGTGTTAACCCTTGATTGAGGGCTATTCTGAAACTAATTTTCAGTTTGGATCGATACTCGGCACCTTCCCTCCCTTTCTTTTTTTCACCTCAGGAGTTCCTCATGCCGCTCGAATACCTCGGCGCCCCGCCCGTCGCCTCGGACCGCCAGGCCCGCCCCTTCTCCCCCGCCGTGCGCGCGGGCGATTTCATCTACGTGTCGGGCCAGGTGCCCGCCAATGCAGAGGGCGAGATCGTGGCGGGCGGCATCGAGGCGCAGACGCGCCAGGTGATGGAGAACCTGAAGAAAGTGCTCGCGCTGGCCGGTGCCACGCTCGACGACGTGTGCAAGAGCACCGTCTGGCTGCAGGATGCGCGCGACTTTGGTGCCTTCAACCGCATCTACATGAGCTACTTCGGTGAGAACAAGCCGGCGCGCTCGACCACCGAGGCGCGCCTGATGGTCGACGCCAAGGTAGAGATCGACGTGGTGGCCTACAAGCCGAAGTAACTGCTACCGCAGCTCGGTCTTGCGCTGGATGATGCGCGAGACCAGGCCGTACTCGACGGCCTCTTCAGCCGACAGCCAGCGGTCGCGCTCGATGTCGGCCAGCACCACATCGATCGGCTTGCCGGTCTCGCGTGCGATCTCGTGGGCAATGCGCTGGCGGGCCTTGATGATTTCCTGTGCCTGGATGGCGATGTCGGTGGCCTGGCCACCGGCGCCGCCGCTCGGCTGGTGGATCAGGAAGCGCGTGTTGGGCAGGCAGACGCGCCGCTCGCGCGGGGCCGCCAGGTACAGGTGCGTGGCGGCGCTGCCCACCCAACCGGTGCCGATCATGTTCACCGGCGCGGAGATGAAGCGCACGATGTCGTGGATGGCATCGCCCGATTCCAGGTGCCCGCCGGGCGAGCTCACGAGGATGTCGATGGGCTCCTGGTTGTCTGCGTCGAGCGCGATGAGGCGGCGCGTCACGTCGGCGGCCACCGCATCGGTGATGGTGCCGAAGATCAGCAGCGTGCGCGATTTGAATGCCTTCTCCTCCAGATAGGAGTTGCGCGGCTCCGCCGTGGCGGCGGGCTTGGTGTCGTCGTCGGTTTCCATGATGAGAAGCGCTCCTGTGAGTTGAATGGCTGTCTTGCCGGACAGCCCCAGTTTCGCCACATTTGCATGCGCCGTGGCAAGCCGTGGCGCATGCCCTGTGCAGCGCCCCGGGGAATCAGCCGGCCAGCCGCCCCGCCACCAGCTGCAGCACGCGGTCGCAGCGCTTCGCCAGCTCCTGGTCGTGCGTGACCATCACGAAGGCCGTGCCGTGCCGGTGCGCAAGGTCGAGCATCAGTTCGAACACCGTGTCGGCCGTGCTGCGGTCGAGGTTGCCCGTGGGCTCGTCGGCCAGCACGCAGGCCGGCTGCGTCACCAGCGCACGCGCGATCGCCACGCGCTGGCGCTCGCCGCCCGACAGCTCGGCCGGACGGTGGTGGACACGCTCGCCCAGGCCCACGCTGGCCAGGATCTTCGCGGCGGCCTGCGCGGCCTGCCCGGACTCGACGCGGCGGATCTTCAGCGGCATCGCGACGTTGTCGAGCGCACTGAACTCCGGCAGCAGGTGATGGAACTGGTACACGAAGCCCAGGTGCTGGTTGCGCAGCCGCCCCTGCTCCGCGGCATCGGCATGCGCGATGTCCTTGCCCAGCAGCTCGACCTTGCCCGCGGTGGGCGCATCGAGCCCGCCCATCAGGTGCAGCAGCGTGCTCTTGCCGGAGCCCGAAGCGCCGACGATGGCCAGCGTTTCGCCGGCGCGCACGTCGAGGTCCACGCCGTGCAGCACGGTGAGGTCGATGCGTCCCTCGTGAAAGCGCTTGGTGAGGCCGCGGGCCTTCAGGACCACGCCACCGGCGCCGGGTCGGCCCGACGAATCGATAACCGCCCCCTCGGAGGGCAGCGAGGACACGCCCGTGCCGAGCGTGGGGATCTGTCTACTCATAGCGCAGCGCCTCCGCGGGGTTGACGCGACTGGCGCGCCAGCTCGGGTACAGCGTTGCAAGGAAAGCCAGGATGAGGGAGATGACGGCAATGGGCATGATGTCGCTGCGCTGCGGGTCGCTCGGCATCTTGCTGATCAGGTAGATGTCCTTGGGCAGGAAGCTGGCGTGGAAGAGCCGTTCGAGGAAGGGCACGATCACGTCGATGTTGTACGCGATGCCCAGGCCCAGCAGCAGGCCGGCCACGGTGCCGATGACGCCCACCATCGCGCCCTGCACCACGAAGATGCCCATGATGCTGCGCGGCGAGCTGCCGAGCGTGCGCAGGATGGCAATGTCGGCGCGCTTGTCGGTCACCGTCATCACGAGCGTCGAGACGAGATTGAAGGCCGCGACCGCGACGATCAGCGTGAGGATGATGAACATCATGCGTTTCTCGACCTGCACGGCCGCGAACCAGGTCTTGTTCTGGCGCGTCCAGTCGCGGATCAGGAACTCGCCGGGCAGGCTCACGGCCAGCTGGTCGGCGACGTCGCGGGCCTCGTTGAGGTCCTTGAGCTTGAGGCGGATGCCGGTCGGCCCCTCGAGGCGGAAGACGCGGGCCGCGTCCTGCTCGTGAACCATGGCGAGGGCCGAGTCGTACTCGTAGTGGCCCGAGTCGAACACGCCGACCACGGTGAACTGCTTGAGCCGCGGCACCACGCCGGCTGGCGTGACCTGCCCGCCGGGCGCCACCAGCGTGACCTTGTCGCCTGGTTGCACGAACATCGAGCGCGCGAGTTCGATGCCGAGCACGATGCCGAACTCGCCCGGCACCAGCTTGTCGAAGGTGCCCTTGGCCGCGATGCTGTGGGTGTCGGTGACTTCGGGCTCGAGCTTGGGATCGATGCCGCGCACGATCGCGCCCTTCATGTCTTCACCGCGCGCAATGAGCGCCTGCGTGTTGATGAAGGGTGCCGCGCCGATCACCTCGGGGTTCTTGCGCGCCGCGGCCATGATCTCGTCGAGGCTTTGCAGCGCCTGGCCGTCGCGCGAGAAGATCTCGATGTGCGACACCACGCCGAGCATGCGGTCGCGCACCTCTTTCTGGAAGCCGTTCATCACACTGAGCACAATGATCAGCGCCGCCACGCCCAGCGCGATGCCAAGCATCGAGACACCGGAAATGAAGGAGATGAAGCCGTTGCGCCGCGTCGCCCGGCCTGCGCGCGTGTAGCGCCAGCCGAGCTGCAGTTCATAAGGAAGTCGCATAGGGGCGGAATTGTGGCATCCCGGATCGCCTTGGGGCATCCGGGACAATAGAGGGATGGCCGAACACCCCCCTCGTCATCTGTTGATTCCCTTTGCCGGCCGCGGTTCCCCTGCTTGCCGTGCGGCATTGTCCACACTCCGGCTACCCAATCTCGAAGCCCTGCTCGCCCGGCTCACCCTCGCGGACACCGACACCGAGGACGAAAGCACGCGCTCGCCTCCGCACGAACGGGCGCTCGCGCGGGCGCTCGGCATCCCCGCAGCCGATGGCTGCATCCCCTGGGCCGCGCTGGAAGCGAGGCAAGCCGGCATCGCCACGGCCGACGACCACGAGGGCTGGGGCCTGGTCGCGCTGTGCCATTGGCAGGTGGGCATCGACGACGTGGTGCTGGGCGATCCGTCCGCCATCGAGATCGATGCCGCCGAATCGGCCGCCCTGCTGGCCGCCACACAGCCCTTCTTCGAGGAAGACGGCATCGCGCTGCACCCCTCCCCCGTGCCGGGCCGCTGGCTCGCGCGTGCACCCATCTTCGACGGACTGGCCACGGCCTCCATCGACCGTGCGGTGGGCTGCCCGATCTCGCAGTGGTCGCCATTGGGCGACTCGGCACAGCCTCTGCGCCGCCTGCAGAACGAAATGCAGATGCTGCTCTACACGCAGCGCGTGAACGACGACCGCGCCGCGCGCGGCGTGCCGCCGATCAACTCCTTCTGGCTCAGCGGCACCGGCGCGCTGAAAGAAGACGCCACGCCGACAGCCCCCGCACCCACTGTGAGCGAGGCACTGCGCGTGGCCGCGCTGCGCGACGACGGTGTCGGTTGGGCCGAAGCCTGGCAGGCGCTGGACGCGGAGGCCGTCGCGGCGCTGCTGGCCGACTGCACCCGCGGCACCGAGGTGACGCTCACGCTCTGCGGCGACCGCGGCGCCCAGCGCTACACCGGGCAGCAACGCGGGTTCGCACGCTGGGCCAAGAGCCTTTTCGACCGGACACGCGCCGCCAGCGTGCTGGAATCGCTATGAAAATAATAGCGAGAGACATCCCGCCGCGCACCGTCTGGGCCCTCGAGCAGGCGGGCGTCCATCCGCTGCTGGCGCGGCTCTTCGCCGCACGCGGCGTGCTGGCCAAGGACGAGCTCGACGACGGACTGGTGCGCCTCTTGGCACCCGACACGCTGCGTGGCACGCGCGAAGCCGCGGTGCTGCTGGCCGACGCCATGGCGCTCGACAAGCGCCTGTGCATCGTGGCCGACTACGACTGCGACGGCGCCACCGCCTGCGCGGTCGGCGTGCGCGGGCTGCGCCTGCTGGGTGCGAAGAACGTGAGCTACCTCGTGCCCGACCGCGTGGTGGACGGCTACGGCCTCACGCCACCCATCGCCGAGCGCGTGGCGGACAGCGGCGCCGACATGCTGATCACCGTCGACAACGGCATCGCGAGCGTCGACGGCGTGGCCGCCGCCAAGGCGCGTGGCCTGCAGGTGCTGGTGACCGACCACCACCTGCCCGGCCCCGAACTGCCGGCGGCCGACGTGCTGGTGAATCCGAACCAGCCCGGCTGCGACTTCGAAAGCAAGAGCATCGCCGGTGTCGGCGTCATGTTCTACGTGTTGCTCGCGTTGCGCTCCGAGCTGCGCAAGCGCGGCGTGTTCGATGGTCCTTCGCCCGCCGCCCCCTCGGGGGGTGGCGAAGCACACGAAGTGGCAAGCCGGGGGGCAGGCAAACCGCAGCCCAAGCTCGATGCGTTGCTGCCGCTGGTTGCGCTGGGCACCGTGGCCGACGTGGTGAAGCTCGATGCCAACAACCGCCGCCTCGTGGCGCAGGGCCTGCGCCGCATCCGTGCGGGCGCGATGCCGGCGGGCGTGGCGGCACTGTTCAAGGCCGCGGGCCGCAACGCATCGGCCGCCACCACCTTCGACTTCGGCTTTGCGCTCGGCCCACGCATCAACGCGGCCGGCCGGCTCGCCGACATGACGCTGGGCATCGAATGCCTGCTGACCGACGACGCGGGCCGCGCCGACGAGCTGGCGCGCATGCTCGACGGCATCAACCGCGAGCGGCGCGACATCGAGGGCGGCATGCGCGACCAGGCGCTGCTGCTGGCCGAGTCGCTGTTCGCCACCGACGGCGAAGGCATCGAAGCCCCGCCGGCGGCCATCAGCGTGTTCGACGCGGGCTTCCATGAAGGCGTGGTCGGCATCGTGGCCTCGCGCATCAAGGACCGCTTTCATCGCCCGACCTTCGTGTTTGCCGCGAGCGGCGCCCCCGGCAAGGCGCAGGAGCTCAAGGGCTCGGGCCGATCGATTCCGGGCTTTCACCTGCGCGACGCACTCGACCTCGTGGCCAAGCGCCACCCGGGCGTGCTGCTGCGCTTCGGCGGGCACGCGATGGCGGCCGGCTGCACCGTGGCGCGCGAGCACTTCAAGACCTTCGAGCAGGCATTGGCACAGGTGGCCGGCGAATGGCTGGCCACGGCCGCGCTCACGCGCCAGATCGAAACCGACGGGCCGATCGCACGCGAGTACATGCGCATCGACCTGGTCGACACGCTGCACCGCGAGGTATGGGGCCAGGGCTTTGCGCCGCCGACCTTCAGCGAGGAAGTGGAAGTGGTCTCGCAGCGGCTGGTGGGCGAAAAGCACCTGGCGCTCAAGCTCAAGCACCAGGGGCAGCCGATCGATGCGATCTGGTTCAGCCACACCGAACCGCTGCCGCCGCGGGTGAAGCTGGCGTTCCGGCTCGATGCGGACGAGTGGCAGGGCGTGCGGCGATTGCGGCTCCTGGTTGAAGGCGCGGAGATCTAGCGACGCCGGGCATCGGCTGCCCTGCCCGTGCGTAGGCGGTCGTCGTTACTCTTTGCAAGCAAATCCGGAAACCACACGACATGGCGGGCGTGCATTCGGGACGGACTCCTACGCAGTTCGGGCCGCGAGGTTCTACGGTTCCTTATGCGGCGCCATATGAACTTCATTCGCCAACTTCAGGAGACCGACATGCAAACCACAGACCTTCGTCCGCTCGCCGTGGTGACCGGCGCTTCATCCGGTATCGGATTTCAGTTGGCGCTGCTCGCGGCGCGCAACGGCTTCGACCTGCTGATCGGCGCCGACGAGCCGCTGGAGCAAGCCGAAACCGAGTTGCACGTGCTGGGTGCGAACGTGATGTCGGTGCGCGCCGACTTCGCGACCCGCGACGGCGTCGACGCACTTCTGGCGGCCGCAGAAGGCCGCCCCATCGATGCCTTGTTCGCCAATGCAGGGCACGGCCTGGGCCGCGGCTTTCTCGACCAGGACTTTCATGATGTGCAGCATGTGATCAACACCAACATCACCGGCACCATCTACCTCGTGCAATGCGTCGGGCGCGAGATGCGCAAGGCAGGCCAGGGCCGCATCCTGATCACCGGCTCGATCGCCGGCTTCCAGCCCGGCAGCTTCCAGGCGGTCTACAACGGCAGCAAGGCCTTCATCGATTCGTTCGCCATGGCGCTGCGCAACGAGCTCAAGGGTACGGGCGTGTCCGTGAGCTGCCTGATGCCCGGCGTGACAGACACCCACTTCTTCGCCCGCGCCGACATGCTCGACACCCGCATCGGCCAGCAGAGCGACAAGGCCGATCCGGCGGAAGTCGCGAAGACCGGCTTCGACGCGATGATGAAGGGCGAGAGCGGCGTGATCGCGGGCTGGCGCAACAAGATGCAGGTGGCGCTGTCGCGGGTGATGCCGGCGCCGAAGCTGGCGGAGCAGCATCGGAAGTTGGCAGAGCCGGGGAGTGCGGAGCGCAAGACCACGCTCTCGTAGCAGCCTCGAACGTCTCTCCGAATGCCTCAAGCGTCACGGTATCGGCTTCGATTTCACGCATCTCACAGGGGACCAGCAAAGTGAGATCTGCAGCTACCGGTTCATGCCGTCAGCGGCGTGCGGTTCCCACTGGCGTACACCAGATCGGCAATGCGCAGTTGCCGGTCGCTGCCATCGATTTGAGTCCTGGCGATGCGTTCAAGAGTCAAAACGCCCCGTGCGTCCATCCAGAATTCCGTAGATGCGTTGATACGAGAATCGCTGCCCTCGTACGATCGGCTTGACCTCGTGCGGGAAATTCCGGTTGGAAGGAAAGATGAGCAGCGTTCCCGCACTCGGCCTCAACTCGAGGCCCTGCCTGGGGAAGTGAATCTCGCCGCCGTCAAAATCCGAGTTCAGATACAGGATCGCCGTGATCCCCCGCTGCACATCCCGCGTGAGCACGCTGCCGTCCGGTCTCAACACATGATCGTCAGCATGCATCTTCAGACCGATGCCCGGCGTATAGGCAAAGAACTCGTGCTGCGCGAGAACAAGGCTGTCCGACGGCTGCGCCAGGAAGTGCTGCTCGAAGTACTGCTGGACCGCCTCGAAGATGAAGAATGCAAGCTCCTCATCGTGGCGCGGAACGATCGCCTTGCTGTCGCGAGACTGCGTATCGACGACGGAGTCCCCGTTTCGGCCATAGACCTCATGCACACGGAAGTCGCGCGCCTGCAGTCGGCCCTCGATGTGCGAAACGCACAGATCCAGGGGCAAGGCGCACTCCCCCTGAAAAATAGGAGCGCCCGGCTTCTGAATGGATTCGGCGTAGGTGATCACAGGTCGAACCGCCATGTCGTTTGCAGGAGGCTGCGTGCACCCGACTGGATCGCGGTGACGCCGTGCTTGTACTTGAAGTGCCCGGGAAAGGTCACCAGCTTTCCGGCCTTGGCATCAACGTACAGATCGGCGTTGGGGAAGTGCAGCCTGCCGCCCTCGAAGTCCCGCCCTTCCGTCGAGAGGTAAAGCAAGGCCACCAACTGGTTCGCCCAGTTGAACATCACCGTGCCCAGACCATAGTCCCGATCGGCAGGGTCCTGATCGTCGCAGTGCACGGGACAGCCCGGGCCTTCGAAATAAAGCAGGATCTGGCTCGACGCAAGGGTGACGTTCCTGCCCGCATAGTTGTACTCCGACGCCAATGCCTCCACCTGCTGCCGAACGACGTCGACCAGTGCGTCCTTGGCCGGCAACTCGACATCGAAACTCATGCGCCCGCGCTCGCGGCCATGGTTGGTGTTGTACGTCCTGGAAGGCGTCGGGTCCTTCTTCCAGGCGTCGAGGATGGCCTGCCGGTGGTCGGCGATCTCCAGCTGCCGGATCCGGATGCCATCGCGCCCGTCCGGTGTGGACACCGTGAAGCACGGGTTAAACAGCGGCCGTATCTTTGACATAGTAGTGCCTGGCAATGGCGATCCTCTTTCCCCTCGTCACGGGCGTCACCAGGTGCGGAAAGAGATGGTTCGATGGAAAGGCGACCAGCGTTCCGGTCAGTGGCCTGACCGAAATGTCGTGATCCGGAAAGACCAGCTCTCCGCCCTCGAGATCGTCGGTGCTGATGTAGAGCAAGCCCGCGAACTGGTTGAGCAGGTGCATGACGTACTTGTCACGGCCAAACTGCCGCGGCGGCTTGAACTGGTCGTCGACATGCAGGCCCGCACCTGCACCGTCGCTGTAGAGCATGAATTGCTCTCGAGACACGGAGCCGGAATACCCTTCTCCCCGCGTGTGGAGCGACTGGAGTACGAACTCGTCCAGCATCTGGAAAAGCATCGCAAACCGTTCCGGCTGGCGATGCTTCAGTTCCTTGGAGCGACGCAGTCTCTTCTCTTCTTCACCCACGTTGGAATAGATGTCGAAGGACAGCTCGAGCTCCTCGGTCTCGAAGGCCGAGAAGCAGCTTTGGATCAGTTCGGCAGGAATGGAGGTTCTCGAAACCTCCACGCCCCCGCCAACCATGTGGACCGGGTTGGGGAACAATCAGCTCCCTCCGGCACCGATGCTGCCCGTCGCGCTGGAACCATTGCTGGCGGCCATGCCGTTTTGAAGCGCCATGAAGTTCGCGCTCGTCATCGAGTTGATGATGGCCGAGGTCAACGCGGGCACGTTGATGCGCAGCGGGTTTTCGGGGGTGCCGTCACCGATGATGTAGATGCTGCCCACGACCACCGGCGCGTGCGCCGTGGCGGGAATCTCGCGAACGGTTGCAGCGGATTCTCTCTTCAGCGGCAGCACGTTGCTCTCGGCGATCTCCGCCGGCTGCTTTTTTTGAAGTTGTTGCACAGTGAACTCTCCTTTGGGGGGGTGAACTTCGACCAGCGTCGAAGCGGGTGGACAGGCCATGACAGCCCGGAAAAACTCATGAAATGGGCGGTGTCTCGAACAAGGTCGAGAAGACGTGAGGGTAGCCCGACGGCGGCAAGGTCGGGTTCGAATTGACTTCCAGCCACCACGCGTTGCCGAGGGAGTCGACCACACCGTCCAGCGAATAAAGAATGGGCGCCGAGAACCTCGCTTCCAGATCGACGGCGAGCGCCTCGACTGCGAGTCTCGCTTGTGCAAGCAGCGCTTCGGACAGCTGGGGCAAATCGTTGTCCGCAACCTCCGTCGTACGAGGGGATTCGTAGTCGCGTCCATAGCGGAAATCGAGCCAGGCCGTGACTCCTTTGGCGAGCACTTCGTCTCGGGTGAATCCCTGGTGAGCCAATGAACTCGCGATCGCCTCCCCATCCCCCGCAGGACGAGACATCCGTGGGGATTGAGTCTGGGCCAATAGTTCGATGAGTTCGTCGATGCGATGGACGCCATCGCCGGTGACTGTGGGATACGAATAGGCGTGCGCATGGAAGATGGTGCGCCCCCAGATCCACAGCTTGAGGTTCACGCCCTGGATGAACTGCTCGGCGTACCGGGTCTCTGGCGAGGGCGATGCGCTGGCGGCCAATTCAGGCAAGGCAACCCCGGCTCGAAAGGGCCCCGTGATGTGCAAGCCAAAGGAGCCCCTGGACCCCTTGACGATGTAGTCCTGATCGGGCTGCTCCGGGGCAATCCACCACGCAGGCGTGCGAAGACCGTGTTCGACCATGTGGGCCTTGAACAGCAGCTTGTCGGTCGACAGGGCCCACTGCACCGGCGCATAGGGCAGCCAGCCCAGAAAACCGGTGGCCTGGTTCGAGATCTTGCTGACGTTGAGCAGCCGTCCGTCGATGCGTGCGCGAAATTGGGGCTGCAAGGTGAAGTAGCGATTCCTTGCCTTCACTTCCATCTGGAAGGACTCGACATCGATGGAACTCTGTGCCGCGTGCTTCTCCCCCCAGCTTTTGACTGCGCGGATATGGTTCAACAACATCGTCATGTACATGGGCAGGGGCGTCGGCAACGGGAGCGAGGAGATTATTGGAAGCGCCGCGGCTGGGGAGATAGCGCGAGCGGCATCTCAAGCCAACATATCCATGCCGACTGCGACTTGTTTAACATTTCCGACTTGACTAGAGGGACTTTATGGCCAGGCCCCGCCCACCAAGACACTCTGGGGCCGAACCTCCATCGCATCTGTGCCTGTATTGATCTCGTGATGTGGGACCTCTGTGTTTCGCTCACGACAGCGGCCGACTTCATCCAGGCCAGCAGTTCGCAGCAGGTGTGCCGGTGGCGCACCCGTACCGCCGATTTGCAGCCAAGAAAGGAGCCGTGGTGATGGCCAGCAGCAACGACCGGCCACCATCCTGCTTACTTGTCGGCCTTGAGGATCGTGCCGACTTGCAGTTGTTTGACTTGGTACTTGCCCTGGAGGTCGTCGATCTTGCTCACGCTATTGCGGGCCATGATGATGCCCATCGAAGGCTCCTGCTGTATATAGATGACGTCACCGCTGTTGGCGGCGATCTGCGTATCGGCCCAGTTCTCCGCCTTCGAGTAGATCTTGTGGGTCCCCGGCGTGACATTGAAATAGATGTACTGACTCGAGCGGGTGTAGCCCATCTCCGACGCGGCTTCTTGGTCGTCTACGAAGACGTTGAAGCGAACCAGCCCGCCCACACCGGAAGGCCGTACGACATACACGATCGCCTTGCCCGGCTCAGGCAACTTGGGAAGTTGAAAGGAAGCAGTTTCAGCCTTCATGACTTCTGGCGTCGGCAGGCTGGCGCACCCTGACAGCACAGCGAGCGCTGCTGCAAGCATGAGGGCCGAGATCGAAGTTTTGGTTTTCATAGTTGATGACGAAGTGACGGCGCCGCAATTGCGGCAAATAGGGTTGCCCACTCGAAGTGGGGTGGTGAAAAGATAAATAGACCTAGTTCAAGTACGTTTCTCCTCCATTGGCATGCTTTGCTTTTCTTCATGGCGACCTTTGTGGCGCATTGACGATGCAATTTCTGATCGGCGGCGCTGTGCTTGCCTGTCCTCTTTGCCTTCTCGCCCACGGCAGTGAACTGCCCTCCGACGGCGCTTGAGACGAGGCGGCGTGCCTGGCGGTTCATGGAAGATGGCATTGCTTGCGTGGAAAGACTGCTGCGGCCGGATACCCTCAATACATCCGCACAGCGCATGAAATGTTTAGTGCCGCCCTAAACGCCTCGCCCCAGCGTCGGATGAACTGCGATGCTCTTGCTCGTCGCATCCGGTCTGGTTCTCTTGTCCTTGCTCTGTCCCTCGGGGATGGCGGTGTGCTGGTTTCAATGGCGGTGGATATGGTCGCGTCGCCGCCTGGGCAGCAGGCACCGCCGCAGCAGCGCGGCTGGCGCAACCCGGCAGCGRCTGCAATCGTCGGCCGCACTGCCGAAGAACACCCGCAAACCGGCCTGGGTGCGTCGCCGGGTGCTGCGCCTGGCTATCTTCGGCAAGAGTTGCCGCGCCATCGAACAGATGTTCAACCGCGAGCACGGTGCCTACATGACCGTAGGGCACAGCTGGGTGGCCGAGTACATCCAGAAGCATGCGGCGGAAATTGCCGAACGTCGCAAGGCGATGCGCCGGTGCCCGCCCCGCTTCTTGGCGGTGGGCCACACTTGGGCGCTGGACCTGACCTTCATGGTCAACGCGCAAGGCTTCACCTTCGCCATGCTGGGCATCATCGATCACGGTTCGCGCCGCCTGCTGTGCCTGAAGCACTTGCCGCGCAAATGCACGCTGGCGCTGCTGGGGCATCTGTTCCTGACAATGGCGCGCTGCGGCGTGCCGGCGGTGATTCGCACCGACAACGAGTCGATGTTTGCGAGCACGATGTGGCGGACGGTGCTGGCCGCCCTAGGCATTTGCCATCGGCGCAGCCAGCCCGGCTGCCCGTGGCAGAACGGGCGCATCGAGCGCCTGTTCTGCACCTTGAAGCCCTTGCTCAAGTCAATCAAACCGAACACCGCCAAAGCGTTGCGCGCCGCGCTCAAGGAGTTCAGCTGGTTCTACAACCATGTGCGAGTCCACCAGAACCTCCAGGGACTGACGCCGATGGAGGCCTGGAACGGCAGGACGCTTGCTGATGTGCAACAAGCTCACATGCAGGGCCATGGCCGATGGGTGCAGGCACTGGACGGACACCTCACGGGCTACTACGTTCGATGTTGGTGACGAAGCACCGAGAACAAGAACAAGTGGCAATGGGCAGCGTCCACACTGGACGCGGAAGCAACTCGACTTGAAGGCGAAAACTGCTCAACAAATAGGCAATCCGTGGTCACCAAACATGCATCGGCACGCCCGAAAAGTGGCTTTGCGGCGGTCCCGTAGGGTTGAGCGCTCAAAAAAGGCCCGCCTCACGGGTTGGCGCAGGCGAAGGATTCATGTGGACAGGACAGCCTTCAACAACTAAGAAATGCTGGGCAGAAAAGTCGAAAGATGAAATACAAGACCGCTACGGAAGGCATCGCTGCAAATATGCATCGAAGTCGCTGGCAACCTCGATTATCTCTCCTGCATCGTGGTCAAAACAAACGGCCTTGCCGCTCTCATTGATGCCAATAGGATTGCCTGCGTGGTCCATCGAGATCACATAGGAACGATCTGTGCCGGGCCAAGATTGCTTTCGAAAGTGCTCGGTAACATCCACTACAGACCACAAATTCTCATCCATCGGCTCGGCGCGAGCGAGCCCATAGACTGGGTACGGTCCAACAATTGCACCGCCATATCGGCGAAGAAATTGCTTGTAGCCCTCCGAGAAGGCCACCCCCAATGCTGCTTCAGCAGCTTCGATTTCCGGCGATTCAACACCGCCAGCTTTCATGAATGGTTCTTTGGAGAAAAAATCATCCAAAAGATCCAGCATCGCTTGATTCATCAAAGTCCTCTATTCGTCAACTCTTGTGTTGCGCGCGCTTTCCAATAGTCAACACGCCACTGATCAAATTCTGCGCGTTGCTGCGATGTCAAACCAGCCCCTTTGGTGTTGCCAAAAGGGTGTTGCACGATATTTCCAATGCTGTGATTGAGGGCCGGCACTTCGATGATGGGCCCTGCTGGATTCTGTTTGTGATGATGCAGCACCAACGAGTTGCCATTGATGTCTTTTGCGGCAAATCCATATTTTTGCATCGCTTGAAGGGTCCCGGTACTGAGGTGTTCCAGATCGCGAACAGCTCGCACTTCCATTCCTTGGAATTCAACTATGTTGCGCTTTGCAGGCGGGGCCGCCCCGGGGACAGGCGGTAGCAGCGGCCCCGTACGCCGACCACCAACAGACGCGAAGCTGCTTGGCGTCGGAGCGCCTTTCACCAACATCTGGTTATAAGTCCCCGATTTCGCTCCAGCAARCTGTTCCCATGCCCCCACATAGTTCAGCATCCCATCCTGCTCGCGCTGAGTCCCGCCCAGCAGCCTACTTACTCCCCACGCGATCGCCCCAAAGGGCGATGCCGCCATCTTGTCTATACGCGCATGCTCCGGACTGGGCTGCGGGGACAATCGGGCACGAACCGCTGCCTGCCCTTGCTCAGAAGCCGTGAAAGTGAAGTGGCTCAAAGCATCCCCATAGCGACCGTCCGACAGCGCGCCGCCCATCTCGCTCCAGCGGTTGTAGCTGCCCGAGATGACCTTCTGGTCGTTCTGCGCCTGGAAGCTCGGACCAGCTACCTCTGCGGCATTCACCGGTGTGCTCGACTGTGCCGGACTGGGATAGTCGCTCTCGAACGGCTCATAGGGCGGAACTGGCGATACTTCCGTGCGGATGTCCGCTGCGCCGCTTGCATACAGGTTGGAAGCCTGTTGCGCATCGGCCTTTACGAAGGCATCGTGTGCCGCCTGTCTCGCGTTGGATGTGCTCGCCGGCAGGCCAACGCCGTCCTTCAGCGCCTTGAGGTCCTTCAAATTCCGCTGGAGCTCATCGAGTCTGCTTTGGGTGTCGTTCGCCTGCCTTCCTGCAGCAAGGCGTTCGTCTGCTGCACGCTCACTGGGCGTCTGACTGATGGTGAGTTGATCACCTGTATACCTTGAAGCATCCGCCAACAAGACATCGTTGGACCGATCAAAGTACGGAACCCCGCCGTCCCCGAAATCCGGCGCCGCTGCCATCACTGCATCGACGCGCGAAAAGTCGTATCTCGACCCCGTGCTGGCCGACGTGGCGACCCCATTGCCCATCGCGTAGACATCCCGCGCCGTCGCCCTCTCTTCAACCTCGCCACGCGTCATGTCGCTGGATTGCCCGTTGGCGCTCGCAATAGAGTCCCCCAGCGCATTGCCAAATGCGTCCGATGCCAACGTGGCCGCGCTGACTTTACCTCCACGCACGGCCTGCCCCACCAGACTACCGCCAATGCCCGAGACTAGGCTTTTGCCAAATTCAAATTGAACACCAGGCTGCCCGGGGTAATAGTCCATCGCAGCGTTCAGCCCCTGGGCCGCGCCCGCGCTTAGCGCGCTTGYCGCGACACTCTTCCAGCTGAACTTGTCCTGCAGCCCGGTGACCACCGCAATGCCCTGCGACACAGCGCTACCCACAGCCCCGCGCACGATGGAATTACCCACCAATGCAGCGGAAGAAGAGGTGCCGAATGGCTGAATACCGCCCAGCCCTCCTGAGACGGCTCCGCCCAAGGCGCCTAGAGCCACTCCCTTCCAGCTAAAACTGTCCTGTGCACCGATGCCGATGCCGACAACCTGGCTTGCAATCGAGCCAACCGCACCGCCAATAGCACCAGCAGCAATCAGAGAACCAGCGGTCCAGGATGCGGTGCCTGCGGCAACGGCCGTTGTCGCGGCCGCACCAGTGAGCGTGGCACCACCGGCTGTTGTCGCCGTTCCCACAGCGCCTAGCGCTGCTCCCGCAGTGAAGTACGCGACTACCACGGCCACCACCACCATGATGATCTGCCCAACGGCCCCACAGCCGCCGTCCTGGCTCTGCGGCATGGCCATCATGGTCGGGTTGGTGCCCTCCATGATCTTGCTTGGGTCGTAAGGCTTGAACGTGCCGCTGTTGTTCGCGCTGGACACATGCGCCGGAACCGTCAGCACCTGCCCCACGCGCAGTTCGGCATTGCCGCCCAGCCCGTTGGCGTCCGCGATCAGGTACCACAGGTTCGCATCGCCATAGGCGCCCTTGGCGATGCTCTGCAGCGTGTCGCTCGCACCCACGGCATACGTGCCCGGCGTGCCCGCCGGGTAGTTGCCGTTGATCGGCTGATACCCGAAGCTGAAGCTCGCCTTCTGCGTGTAGGGCGTGAAGCCCGGCAGCGGGAAGCTGATGCCCGCATAGAGCTGATCGGGCACCCAGCCGTAGCGCCCCAGCACCTCGCCGTTGACCACCAGTTGCCGCTGGCCCTGTGTCGGGTTGGCCGGATCGCCGTAGTAGGCATACAGCGCCGTGCCGTTCGCGTCGTTGATGAAGAAGTGGTTCTGCGTGACGGACTGGTTGCCCGGATCGCCGGTGTGCGCCAGGAAGCCGTTGACGTCGTAGTTGTAGCCGACCATCCCTTGCGAGGTCACGGTGCCGGCCGCCGGCCCCGTGGCCGGGCGGGTCTGGGTGAGGCTCGTAAGCTGCTTGTACCCTTCGGCACGCTGCATCGTGTTCGTGGTGGTGGCAAAAGTCGGATTCTGGGGATCCGCGTTGGCGGTGAAGTACCCCAGCACGTTGCCCGCGTCGTCGTAGGTGTAGCTCACGCCGCTGAAGCTCTGTCCGCTGGGGTTGACCAAGGGCGAGACATGGGCCAGCGTGCTCTGATAGGCGACCCGGCCGTTGGCGTCGTACCGGCTCTGGCGCAACTGGAGCGGGTCGCTGCCGGTCACGCCCTGGTACTGCGTGTGCAGCGCGATGTAGTCCGCATCCAGGTTGCCTGGCCCACTGGTGAGCACACGGCTGGCCGCGTCATAGGTGCGTGCATCCACCAGCACACCGTCGCGCGTGGTGCTCGTCAGCCGGTTCATGCCGTCGTAGCCGTAGACCTCCTCGCTCTCGCCACCGGCTTGCGCGGCCCATTGGCCATCGCCCTGCTGCACGATGCGAATGCCCTCGTGCTTGTCGCTGGTGCGCCGGCCGTTGTGGTCGTACGCCAAACGATGCCCATCCGGCCCCAGAGACGAACCATCCGCGGTGGCCGAATCCGCCAGTGTCTGGCGGTTCATGGCGTCGTACCGGAAATAGCGGTCGCTGTCCGGCGGCAGCGCGCTGACATCGGCATCGATCACGTGGGTGTGGATGTGCGTGCGATTGCCCACCTTGTCGTAGTCGATGGTGATGTACGCGCGAGCGTCCGCCACCCAGCGCATGCGCCCCAGCGCGTCGTAGGCGATGGAGTTGTCCTGGTAGGTCACGCCGCCCTGCACGGTGGTCTCGCGCAGGCGACGGCCCGACAGGTCGTAGCGATAGCTGCTGGTCTGGCCGACGGCCAGATCCTGGATGCGGGTCTGCTGGCCGGCGCCATCATAGCCGTAGACGCGGTTCTGGCCCCGGCTGTTGCTTTGCGCGATGAGCTGGCGCGCGTTGTCGTAGCTGTAGACGTAGTTGGCCCCGCCGATGTCGCTGTGTCCCTGCAGCTGTCCGAAGTAGTCGTACTTCCAGGTCGCCAGCGCACCGTTGCCATCCATCTCCACGACCTTGCGGTTGAACGCGTCGTAGCCGGCCTGGATGCTTTGGCCCAGCGGCTGCGTGGTCTTGATCAGGTTGCCACGCAGGTCCCAGGCGTAGCGGATGGTTTCGTTGTTGCCATTGGTCTGCGACAACATGCGCCCCGCCTGGTCCCAGCGCTGCGTCTGGCTGATGCCCACCGATTCGAAGGTGGTGCGCATCAGCCGGTCGAGCTTGTCGAAGACGAACGATGTTGCGTTGTGTTCGGCATCGACGGTGCGCACCTTGTCGCCGAACGCGTTGTAGGCATGGCTGACCACGCCGGTGTCGACGCCGTTGCCATCCGCATGGAGTTCGCGCACGAGGTTGCCGCCCGCATCCCACTCCTGGCCGTTGACGTTGCCATTGGCATCGCGAACCGCGACCTGCCGCCCCATGGCGTCGTAGTAGATCTGCGTGACCGGCGCGTTGGCATTGTTGATGTTGCCGTTGGCATCCACGCCGGCGTTGCCGTCCGCATCGGTCTGCACCTGGCGGACCATCTGGTTGTTGGCGTTGTAGCTGTAGTTCGTGACCCAGACCGTCGAACGCGGGTCGTTGATGCTCAGCACATTGCCCCAGCGGTCGATGGTCTGCTTGACCAGCGGCCGCTGATAGCGGTCCAGGCCGTTCAGGCCTATGCCCTGCCCAATGGCCCGTCCGCCCAGCAACGGATCCTGGCTGATCGGGTACGGGCCCATGTCCGTCGCGCTCCAGCCGTACTGCGGCGGCGTGGCAGGTGTGCCGGGCGTCGCGGGAACGTAGGCCGGCGTGGTGTCATTGATGGACACGCTGCCATCGCCATTGAGCGTCAGATCGCCCAGCGCGTGAGAAGTGGCTGCCGCGCCCACACCTGGGAAGAATCCGTAGGAGTACTCGTAGATACCCGCGGGCAAATGCGCGCCCGTGACATTGACTTCCCAACCGAAGTCACTGCGCAGGTGAACCTCCAGAGGCAGGAAGCCGCTGCCACTGCCCTTGACGCGCATGCCGAAGCCGCTGATGGATCCGGGGGGAGGACCAGGCACGCGCACCACGTAGACCGTTTGATAGATCGGCCCCGTCTGTTCGTCGGAGCCAATCTGTTCCTGGCGGGACTCGACATACAGGCCATCGATATGGGGCAGCCCTTGGGCGGGAGTGCCTGGTGTACCGGGTGTGCCATCGACTTTTCCGATCTGGCCGGTGGCGTGGGCATAGGGCCCTGCTTCGCCCGGATGGGTCCACAGGATCTCGTACTCGTACTGCCCTGCCCCCAAGCCGGAGAGATTGATGGTGCTCCAGTCACTGCCCGCAGCCCGATTGATGCCCCATGGCGCACTCCAGCCGCCGCCCACCGGGCGCACCCGGATGGTCTGCAGATCCCCGGCGCCCGGGCCCTGCCACTCGAGCGTCTGCGCCGAGCCATTGACGCCGGCCACGCCCAAGGTGGCCAGTGGCCGCGGCGTGATGTTGAAGGTGCCCGTGGACGTGGTCCGGTCGCTCTGGCCGGGTGCGTGAGTGATGGCCTGGTATTCGTAGTTGCCCAGCGCAAGACCGGAGAGATCGCCACGCGCCGCATCGCCAAACCTCACCGTAGGAAGCTCGCTCCATGCGCCGTTGCTGCCCGCCAGGCGGTATTGCACCTGCACCCAGGCGTTCGGATCGTCCGGGCTCGCCACCTGCAGGCTCTGGCCGGCATAGCCGACACCGTTTTGCGAGATGAGCGTCTGCCAGTTGGCCTGCAGATCCTTCTTGGCCACCACGACACGCGAGATGCGGCCGATGCCGCCATAGGCATCTCCTGCCGCGGGGCTCCAGCTGAGGCTGGCGCCGCCGTTGCCTTGCGTGGCGTTGAAGATCTGGCTCTTGAGCTGCTCAGGCCCTTCGTTGCCCTGGGCATCGACAGGGATGTAATACAGGTCGACGCGCACGTCGCCACTGCCCAGGCCCGCGAGCGCATTCCAGCCAAGGTTGACGGTGTTGCTGCCGCTCCAGCCTTCGTCGCCGTGAACGGCGCGGGCGGCAACGCCTCCCACCAGCGCATCGGTGCCCACACTGACCCCGCCCTGGAGCTCCTTGCGTTCCGGCAAGGCCTGACTCAGGACGTGGCCGATCAGGTCATAGGTGGTGTCGGTGCGTCGCACGTCCGACAGTTGCGCGACCTGTTGCGCATCGGCGGCGTTGCGCAGGTTGATGTCGCCGCGCCCCGAACCGGCGCTGCTGATGTTGGCGGTCTGGCGCCCCTGCAGGTCGTACAGCGCGATCTTGTCCACGCCGTCGCCGGCGTTGGTGCGCCACAGACGTCCGGCCTTGTCGTAGTCGAAGTATTCGCCCAGTTGGCCGTTGACCCGCTTGGCCGTCAGTTCGCCGAAGGCGTTGTACTCCAGGGCCGTGTCCACTTTCGCACCAGACACCCCCGCGCCCGCATTGAGCGTGTCCTGCCCGGTGGCATCGGCCGGACTGCCCTGCCAGAGGGTGACCCAGGCGGTGCCGTTCCATTGCAGGATGCGGATGGCCGTGACGCTGCCGATGGGTTCGTTGTCCGGTGAGACCGTCACGCCGTCAGGCCCCAGCACGTCGCCCGGGATCGGGAAGGTGCGGGAGTAGCTGGCGGGATGGCCTGCCACCGTGGACGGGCCGGTGTTTTCTCCGCCGGCGACTTCGTAGCTGGGCGTGATGAAGTCGAACTGAATCTGAACCTGGCCGCCAGCAGCATTGACGAGATTCGCCAGGTGCGACAGCGCAACGCTGCCGTAGGTGGCCGTCGGCGGGACACCCCCAATGGGGTTGCCGCCCTCGCCACTGCCATTGCCATAGGAGCCGGTCGTCACGACGGCGCGAGGCCGGGTGCTGTACGTCCCGTTGGCCGCGGCCGCGCCCTGGGTGTAGTCCGTGCCGTCGGTGGCTGTGGCGGGGTCGTAGATGTGTGTCTGGTGGCCCAGGGCGTCGTAGCCATACGCCCGGAACAGGGTGCGCGTGGTGCCGGCGTTGTCGGTGACGCCCTGCCACTCCTTGGCGATGAGGCCCTGGCTGTTGTAGGAGCTGTAGTGATTGACGCCCATGGCGTCGGTGCTCTGCACCGTGTGGCCCAGCGCGTCGTACTGGGCATAGGTGGTGCGGTCGGTCCTGGCAAGCGTGTCAGCGTCGCTCCAGGGATCCACGGGCGTCCTGTCGCGCAGGTACAGGTGGTCGAAGCCCGTCATGAACGACAGCGACGGGCCCACATACCGCGTCAGTTGTGCATCGAAGGGGCCCGATGCACTGCCCCCGATGTAGACGGACAGACTTTCATCCACGACGTACGGGTATTGCGGATTGGTCGTGAGCGCCTGGACCTCCGTCAAATCGGAGGTGTAGACAACGTCGACGAAACCCGGCTGTGCTGATGTCAGCCGGTACAACTTGACGCTGCCTGGCTGCGCAGCCGTGGCGACATAGCCCTGGATGCCTTCGCCGACGTTGTTCGGCATCGCGAGCCAGGACTGGTACTCCGACAGGCTGGTGGTGTAGAGATGCTTGCCGAAGTACGTGTTGTTGATCCGGTACAGCGCCGTTCCGCCCTCGAAGGGCGCGCTTGCGATATAGCCGACCGGGCCTTCCTTGGCCCAGAGGGGGTTCCCTTCGATGGTGCTGACTTCCGGATTCGTCGCCAGTGCATAGGGGGGCAGCGGGCTGGGTGCCGCTGGTGCGCCATTGGCACCGGCACCGTTGACGTACTCGGTCTTGAGCACGACGTTGCCGTGCGCATCGCGGCGGAAGACGGTCAGCGGGGTGATGGCCGCACCGCTGACGGTGCTGGTGCGCGTGGGTTCGGCCACCGCAGTGACGCGGCCCAGGGCGTCGTAATAGCTGTAGGTGGTCGCCCCCTTGGCGTCGGTGGTGCGCGTGAGGTTGCCCACGGCGTCATAGCCGTAGCTGGTGGTCAGATCCCCACGCGTGCTGGTGCCGTTGGACGCGGTGCTGTATTCGACGTTGCACCGGATCTCGCTGGTCTTGCGGTTGTTGCGGTCGTAGACGGTGTCCACGCGCCGGTCGTTGTTCGCGTCCACGGTGGGCGCGGGTGGGATGCCGCCCGCATTGACTGCGCCGGTCCAGCCCGCGAGGTTGCTGGTTCCGGTCCAACTCGCCGCCTTCGCATATTCGATACGCACGGTGGTGTTGCCAGCCGCATCGAAGGCCTGGGTGGTGAGGTAGCCCAGCGCATCGACGCTGGCGATTTGCTGGCCGCGACGGTCGTAGAAATTGGTGCTCAGGGTCCAGGTGCTGGCATTCTTCTGCTGTGCCACCTGGGTGAGTTCGCCGAAGGTGTTGTAGGTGTTGCGAGTGGTCTTGCCCGCAAAGGCATCCTGCGCAGTGTCGCTGCCGCCCTCGTGAACGTAGACGGCGGCCTCGCGCACCTCGATGCCGCGGCCCAGGCGGTCGTAGGTGGTCCACAAGGTGCGGTCGGCATCGTGGATCAGCGCATCGACCGTGGACTGGACCTGCGCGCGGCCCAGGCTTGCCGGATGGCCGGCACTCAGGCCGCTGGCCGCGCCATAACGCGTGAGTTTGGTGGCGTCGCCGAAGGCATTGCGCTCATAGCCGGTGACATAGCCCAGCGCATCGACTTCATGGGCCACCCGCCCGACGAGGTCGTAGGTCTTGTAGCTGTAGTTGCCGCCGATGTCGCGGTTGGCAACGGCGTTGCCCAGGGCGTCGTAGGTGGTCTCGGTGTAGAGCGTCTGGGTGGTGTCGTGGCGGCTGTCGAGACCGTCGACCGCGAAGGTGTCGCTCGAGGCGTTGTACACGCCGACCGGCGGATAGATGACCTTGACCTGGCGGCCGACCTGGTCGTACGCGTAGGTGGTGGTGCGCTGCTCGGGTCGCCCCGCCCCTTCGGTGCGGCTGCGCAGGTTGCCGAAGCTATCGTAGGTCAGCACGGTGATGACGTTGCCGATGCCGCTGGAGCCGGCGTCGACCTGCAGCCGGCCGTTGGCGTCCGGGGTGACGGCGGTGAGATCGACCTGCGGAGAGATCTCCCGCAGCAGGCGGCCGCCGAGGTCGTATTCGTAGTGCCACACCGAGCCCTTCGCATTGGTGTAGCCGGTCTTGTTGTCCAGCGCGTCGTAGGTCCACGACTCGGTGAAGCCCATGGCATCGACGCTGGAGACAACGCGGCCCGCGGCATCGTGCTGGAAGCTCTTGCTGCGGTCTTCGAGGGCGCTGATGACGATGGCTTGCGCGATGGCGTCGGCCGTGTTGGCGGTGCCCGCCGGAATGGACAGCGCGTACTGCGTGGTGCCGCGCACCTGGCCGAGGCCGTCGTAGTCGGTCTGGCTGACGAAGCCAAGAGAATCGATGCCGTAGATCTTCTGCCCGCCCGCATCGAAGACCTGGGACGACACGCGGTCGTTGGCGGCATCGACGGTGGTGCGCGAACGGATGTCGCTCACGCTGGCGGTGGTGCTCAGCCCGGCGACATTGATCGCCTGGGCATACCGGCGGGTCTGGATTTGCTGGCCGAGGCCGTCGTAGACGGTTTCGGTCGCAGCTCCCTGGGCATCGACGACGAAGACCTGGCGGTTGGCCTGGTCGTAGGCGAAGCGCTGGATGCGGTCGGCGCCCGCGTTGGCAGCGACGCTACTCTGCAAGGCAGCGTCGGTGTAGGTCGTGGCGGCACCCGGAGCTGCGAGCGGATTGGCGTAGCCGATCTGCTGCGTGACATTGCCGAAGGCGTCGTAGACGGCACGCGTGACACCGCCCAAGGCATCGACCGCGAAGGTGCGACGGCCCGCGCCGTCGTGCGCGAAGACCGTGATGCGGTCAGCCCCGGCGGCGGCAGTGACCCTCGCGGCGATGTCGGCCTGGCTATAGACCGCATAGGGACTGTCC
>NZ_JBFUHN010000076.1:0-31322 GCF_056402375.1 Variovorax sp. P4_B10
GCTGGCCGGCGCATTGCGCGAAGCGCAGAACCTGTCGGACGCGGCCGGCGGCGCCAAGGCGCTGGCGCTGGGTGCGACGGCGCTGCTGCAACCGCTCATCGACGACCTCGATCCGAAGAAGAACGGCCACTACCCCGGCAGCGTCAACGGCCAGGATGCGCGGGAGCCGAAAGGCGGGGAAGGCGCGGATTCACGGCAGGGACAAGATTCCGTGCCGGCCTTCGCCCGACCGCTCATGGTGCTCGACGCGGCCATGAGCCTGAACATGGCCACGCCCGCGAGCGCCACGGTGTATGCGGGCGAAGCGATCCACTGGACCGCGCAGGAGCAGGCGCACCTGGCCGCGGGCAAGACAGTGAGTTTTGCGGCTGGCAAGTCCGTGGGGCTCTACAGCCACGAAGGCGGCATCCAGGTCATCGCGCAGGACGGGCCGGTGAGCGTGCAGGCGCACACGGACGAACTCGAATGGCTGGCGAAGGAGGGCTTCACGGTCACCAGCAGCAACGACGAGATCCACGTGCTGGCCAAGCAGAAGATCACGCTCAAGGGTGGGCAGACCAGCATCGAGCTCGATGGCATGAACATCACGCTGAAGATGCCGGGGCTGCTGGATGTGAAGGGGACCAGCAAGAGTTTCGTGGGGCCGAAGGGGAGTCCGGCGGAGCTGCCGCATCTGCCCACCGGAGCGATCAACGAAGCGCAACACTTCATCGAGTTGAACCACCACTACGACGATCTGGAGCCCGTCAAAGGGGCCGCTTACAAGCTCATCTTCGACAACGGCGCGGTCATTCGCGGCAAACTCGATGACAACGGCTTCGCGCGCCATGACGGCGTGCCGCCGGGATCGGCGAAAGTCGTCTGGGGCGAGGACGAGCGCAAGTGGGATGGCGAATCGAAGCGGCCGAATGACCGTTTCGGTGCAGCCGGCGATGCCGATGCGGCCATTGCGCTGGTGAAGGGGCTGATGTCGTGATTCCCCGCACCATTCCTATTCAGCAGGTCAAGCCGAACTTGTCGGATGCTGTTCGCATGGCGGTGGTGGAGGTCGAACGCTTTCTGGGGCTCTTCTATCCCGTGGAGGCCATCCGGCAAACGGACGCAGCCAAAGCGGTCGCGGGCCAGTGGCTGTCGCGCGTCAAGGGTTTCCATAACGACGATGACTTCCTGCACCTGACGCGTGACTTTCTCGGCTTTGCGCTCAGCGGCGGAGAGCGCTCGCAGGTGTCCGATCAACTGGCGTACTACTTCTCGGGCTTCATGCCCAGCTACGGCGCTGCCTGCACATTGTTGGGCATGGCGGCAGACAGCCGACCATGGAGCGAAGTGCAGGCCTTCATGCACAGCCAGAGTTATGGCGATGCGCGAAAGCACATCGAAACCTTCGATTGGGCGGGTGGCAAGAAGAAGGCGCAGGCCGAGGTTGATGCGTGGAAGGGGATTCTGCAGAAGCAGGTCAGGGGTATCGAGATGGCTGCATACGGAGAGCCGGTCTTGCTGGCACAGGCCAACCCGCAGCCTTTGCCGAATGCGCCCGTGACGGATATACCTCCGGCCAACGAGCCCTACATGCCCAGGGCGAGGCCGCCATTGCGTCTCGTACCGCCAGTGGAGCCGCCTCCCGTGGCGGGGCCCGGTGCTGGCGCTGCCGCACGAGGCGCGTTGGCATTGCTGGCCGAGCCAGCGGCGATCGTGCTGTTCGTGCTGGTGATCGTGCTGACTCCCAGCAATGCATTCCAGAAGAACACGGAGGACGAAGACCTGCGACGCTGGCGTGCTGAATACGAGAAGAAAAATCAGCTGCCCATTCCGGACGCGCCTCCTCAAGCGGATGCCGTGACGGACACGGCCAACAACGATTGCAAGCCGCAGGGTGAGGAGAACAAGAAGAACGGAGCCGAATGTGAAGACGATGGCTACGTGCTAATGGAGCAGGTGCTGCAATACAGGCGCTTGGTCAATCCGCCAAAGGGCAAGGGCCTGGACGGTTTGTTCGAGAAGTCGATTCCGTTCAATCAACCCAATCCGATGCCCTTGACCGTCGCGGTGCCGAAGCCGGGCAAGTTGGTCTTCATTCCGCCGAGTGACAAGCCGCCGCAGACGCGATATGACTATGTGGCGACAGAACTAAAGAAGCCCGCTTCCTCGATGTATCCGAAGTTCGTGGTGTTCGAGGCTAAGCACATTGCCAAGAACTTCGATCCGGCGGATATGGAGGGTATTCAGAGAGAAGCTAAAAATCGTTTGGGGAATACTTGCGACGGCACACAGATGAATGAAGCTTGGACCGAAAAGAGGATCCCACAAGCACTAGGTCGCAAGGACGGCGGCCTGACATCCGCGCAACAGAAGTTAAAAATAGATCAGATCGACATTGCAGGGTATGCGCGCTGGCTCTTCATTTGTCTGCCCGGACCTCTAGGCAGCGCGACGCCCTCGAAGCTTTATATCTTTATCGATGTGGTGGCCTCTGGCATAGATCTGGAGAGTCGACCGCCAAGGCCACGTAAGCCTAGGAAGTCAACARCTGGTAGCGGCAACGAGCTTTAGGAATTTACATGGCTTTCAAAGATGTTCGTCGGCAGAGATTCCTGGACGAAAAAAGATATTCTGCGACGCAGGAGTGGCTTGAGGACGGTGTCAGACGCGCCCGGAAGATTCTTGCCGAAGAAGAACTGACGCCGAGTGCGCAGGGGCGACTCAGATGGCGAATTGCCTCGGAAGGACTGGAGCTTCTGATCCTGCACTACACGGCAGGTCGATCCGTTGATGAGCTTAGAAATCGGCTCCCCCAGGTCATTGAAGACTTCGATACATATGTCGGGGGCGAAATTTCGCCTCGCCTCATGGCGCCTCCTCGGAACGTCGCAGACACTTTGGAAATCACTCAGCTTGAGGCATATGTCTATGTGTTCTGGCTGTTGTCCCTGAGCAAGCTGCTCGGCCAGGACGCATTGATCCCTAGGGTGATGAAGTGGGTCGACAAAACCTATGACTTCAACCGGGGGCGCGACATCTTGTTTGAGAACGTGGTGCGGGCATTGACTGGGACACATGTGGAGGCAGAGAAGGTCTTGCTCCATCCTCAGCCCTATCGGCCCTTGGGACGCGCTACGGTATTCGCACCAGAAGACCGAGCCGCCCTTGTAAAGGAGTTCGTGGAGGCTTGGTACAAGGATATGAAGCCGTGCTACTGGCATGGCACGCACGCCGAGAGGGAAGGTACGTCCTACTTTGGCTATTGGGCTTTTGAGGCCGCGCTTGTCACTGTGCTCTGGAACATCGACGACAGCAGCTATCGAGACCACTTGGTCTATCCGAAGGACCTTGTGGATTGGGCGCGCGAGCATCGAACAGAGGCCCTGCCTTCCGGACCGGATCGCACACCCGGTGGCGAGTCGTGCCCGCAGGCAGGCTGGTGGTTCACACCTGCACTGAAGGGAAGTCGGCGTTATTTCAAACAAGGTGAGGTGATGCCCGTTATTGAGGGCAGTGATTACGGTTCAACCTTCTGGCAATGGGATGTTGATCAGTCTGCACCGAAGCTCTGAGACTCCAGTTCGAGGTGGCACAAGAAAAGGCACGGCGCCAATCCCTCCTGGGGCATTCTCCGCCTGGCTACAACGACGCGGAAACCATCGACGAGATCAGCGGCGTCTGACTCGGTGTCGGCGTCAAGATGACATGGCCAGTCGCTTTCCCTGGAAAGCGCCACGGCCCTCCGATTGCGGCCCAGGCATCATGCTGGCGACAAAGTCGATGAACGCTCTTACCTTGGCCGGAACGTGGTTCCGACTGGGGTAGTAGACGTAAAGAGGGAACGTCTCGTCGGGCCAGTCCGTCAGAACTGGCTCCAGCGTGCCCGCACGCAGGTGCGTGTCGATTCCGAGGTCGATCACCTGGGCGATCCCGTAGCCTGCGAGGCAGGCCCCAATTTTGGTCCCCGCATCCGTGACTGTCAGGTTCCCGCTAACGGCCACCTTCACCTTCTCGTTGCCACGCCAGAACTCCCATTCGAAGGGTCTGCCGGTAGCCGGGTCGATGGCCAGGATGCATTCATGGCCATCATCGACCAGATCCTTCGGCGACTTCGGTCGACCGCGTTGCTCCAGGTAGGACGGCGCGGCCACGGTCAGGATCCGCGGGCTGTATAGCCTGCGACAGACCAAGGTTGAAACGGATGGCGGTCCAAACCGTATGCCGAGATCAAATCCGTCGCTCACCAAGTCCGAGATGTCGTTCCTGGTCTCCAGCTTCAGTTGAAGAGCAGGGTGGGCTTTCAGGAACTGGGCCAACTCCGGTGCCAACACAAGGCGGGCGAACGCGGCATCGCACGCCACACGGAGTGTTCCGTTGACGACCGAGGTCTGGTCCGAGGCTCCGACAGTCGCCTCTTCAATCCCCTGGAGCAACGGCAGCACCTTTGACAACAGCGCATGCCCAGCGTCCGTCACTTCGACGTGTCGGCTGGTGCGATGCACGAGCTTTGCGCGCAGGCGGTCCTCCAATCGTTGGACAGCGCGACTCACTGCAGGCTGAGTCTTGCCCAGACGAGATGCAGCACGACCAAAGCTCTTGGATTCGGCTACGGCTGCAAGGGCAAGCAAGCCGCCTACAAGTCCTCCATCGAGGTCTTCCATGATCTATGTGTTCCTGTAATGGGAGCGATAACCGAATCGCAGTAGCCGAGGGCGGGGGGATCTTTCACTATACGAGTCCTTCGACTATTCACGAAAGCCAGCAATGACACAGATCCAAGCCGTAATCGCCTTGATCGAGGACTATTTCAATTTGGCGTACGAGCCGAAGAGCCGTGACTTCAACAAGATCTTCCACCCGACCTGTCTCGTCCAGTGGGTTCAAGAAGGCCAACTGAACACCTTGTCGTCGCGGGACTATGCGGCGCTCATCAACGGGAGGCTGAGTCCTCAATCGACTGGTGCGCCCAGGGATGAGGCGATCCTCTCCATGGAGAACATCTCGGACAGTCTTTCAACGGCAACAGTGAGGGTGCGAATTGGACAGAAGCTGTTCAACGATCACTTCGTCCTGCACAAGGTGGAGGGCAGCTGGCTGATAACAACCAAGGCGTCCTTCGTAGTGCGTACGTTCGACTGAAGTGCGGAGCTGCACATGCGCAAGGCCGAGGATGTCAAAGGGGCGGGGGAGCACTTCGTCAAGTTCGCTCTGGGAAAAACGACGGTCATCGGTCTCCGGGACGGCTACGTGGACATGCCCACCACGCGCCTTCGGAAGCCTGACGGGCAGCCGTTCCGAGGAGATCTGCCGCCATCGATTCCGCTGGTGGACGGAAAGTTTCGGCTGTCCGTGAATGCGTTCCTCATCATCGACGGCGAAAACCACATCTTGATCGACACCGGTGCGGCGGACTCTTGGGGGCCGACGATGGGAAGGCTGCTCCGGTCCATGCAAGAGGCAGGCGTTGACCCCAGCCTGGTGGACACCGTGGCGATTACCCATACACACGAGGACCACGTGAACGGTCTGGTGGCTGCCGGCGGCTCGAACGCGTTCCCCAAGCTCAAGCGGCTGTTCGTCCCCTCGCAGGCGATACCTCTCTTCGACAAGATCGACCGGCTTGCGCGGTTTCGGAACGTGCGCGTCGCCATTGGCGATGGGTTCAAGATCGGACGATCGGTGACGTCGGTGAGCGCGTTGGGCCACGAGCTCGGGCACACAGCCTACGAGGTGAAGGGCGGCGGCAGCACTTTGCTGATTTGGGGAGATACCGTCCATGTGCCGGCAGCGCAGTTCGATCGGCCCGAGTTGGCTTGGGAGTTTGATGCTGACCAAGACAAGGCGCGCGCATCCAGGTTGCGCCTCTTGCAGCGTTCGAGCAAGCCTGGCCACTTCATCGCCGGCGCCCACCTGGAATTCCCGGGCGTCGGATATGTGACAAGGCAAGCCGACGGGTATCGGTTCACTCCCGTCTGATGAAATCGACGAAACGCGCAGCCGATTTACCTGCCAGCTGTCGGGGACGACAAGCGATGCAGCCCAACGCCTGGTGCGTCAAGTGCCAGCATCAAGACGTCCCCGTGCGTGGAGTCGGTGACGAACAGCGTCGACCTGCCCGGCCCACCGAAGGCGATGTTCGTCGTCGAAGCGCCGGCGGGGCCGCGCAGCACCATGACGGGCTCGGCGCGCGTGTTGAGCACCCACACATAGCCCAGGCCAGGATTGGCCACCAGGACCCGCCCTTGCGTGTCGACCGCAAGTCCGTCGGGGCCGCTGGGCCCGTAGGACGTGAAGAACTGGCTCACCTTGGCGACGCTCCCGTCGGCCAGCAGCGGCACGCGCCAGACGCAGTTGCCGCGCGTCACCGCAAGATAGAGCACCTTGCCGTCCGGCGAGAGGGCCACACCATTCGGGCTGGGTACGTTGGACAACAGCAGGTCGAGCTGCCCGTCGGGTCTCAGGCGATACAGGCGGCCCGACGGGTCGTGCAGCCCGCTCTGGCCCTGGTCGGTGAAGTAGACGTTGCCCTGCGCATCGAGCACCAAGTCGTTCACGCCCTTGAAGCTCTCGGTGTTGCGCCGCTGAAGATGCGGCGTGACACGGCCGGTTCGCACGTCCACCCGCATCAGGCCATTCTTGTAGTCAGTGACGAGCAGGGTGTATGCGTCGACGAACTTCATGCCGTTCGGCTCGCCGTCGTACTCGGCGACCAGTGTCCATTCGCCCAATGTGTCGATGCGGAAGATCCGGCCGAAAGGGATGTCCGAGACGTAGAGGTTGCCGTCGTCGTCGAACACAGGCCCTTCGAGGAAGGAGTCAGTCACCTGGCCGCCACGGTTGGCATCGGCCCAGACGCTGGGCTCCGGGCGCCGGAAGGACTCGGGCATGCTGGTGAAGGTCTGCAGGTCCAGCACCTGGGGCGCTTGCAAGAGGTACACGTCGGTCTCCTCGGCGATCAATCAGGCCGTTGCGAAGCCATAGAGCCTCGCGGGGTTGTCGACCAGGATACGGTCCCGCACGGCGGCGGCGCTGTCGTCGCACCACGCCGACAGCACGTCCGCCAGGTCGGCGTCGTTGACGGTCCCTGGCGTCTCGGTGGTGTGAGGCCAGTCGCTGCCCCAGACCAGCCGCTCCGGCGCTGCCTTGACCAGCGCACGGCCCAGCGCGAAGGCATCCTGGTAGGCGGGCGCCCCGTCGCGTGATCGCATGTAGACGCCCGACAGCTTCATCCATGTGTTGCCGCCATCGAGCAGCCGGCGCGCCACCGCAAACGCCGCGCCATCGACACCGTCGGCAGGGTCGATGCGGGCCATGTGGTCTATCACCAGCGGCACCGGGAGCTGCGCGAGTATCGGCGCGAGCGCCACCAGTTGTTCGGGCTGCATGAAGACCTGGATGTGCCAGCCCAGCCGGGCCACCTTGCGTGCCAGGGTCGTCAGCATCTCGGGCGTGGTGACGCCCCATGACTGCGGCGTCACGAAGTTCACGCGCAAGCCGCAGATGCGATGCGCTGCCAGGCGGTCGAGCTCGTCGTCGGACACGTCCTGACCGACGACTGCGATGCCGCGCGCACGCTCGCCCAGTTGCGCGAGCGCATCGAGCGTGCAGGCGTTGTCCGTGCCGTAGGTCGAGGGATTGACGACCACCGTGCGCGAAGTGCCGAGCCGCTGCTGCAACAGGCGATAGGCCGCCACCTCGGCCCGCGGCGGCTGGCGCTTCCAGTGCGGCGACGCGGCGAAGCGCGGATCGAAGATGTGCATGTGGCTGTCGCAGGCGTCGGCGGGCAATCCTGGCGCAGGCCGGTTCAGGCCCACCAAATGGGGAACCGGCTGCGCGTCAGAGGTGGGGTCCATGGCTGTCTTCAGTCGAGCTTGATGTTGCCCTTGCGGATCACTTCCGCCCATTTCGCATCTTCCTTCTTCAGGAAGTCGGCGAATTCGGATGGCGTCGAGCCGACCGGCTGCACGCCCACGTCCACGAAGCGCCGCTTCACTTCGTCATTCTTCAGGACATCGACCACCGCCTTGTGAAGCTTGTCGGCGATGGGCGCGGGCGTGCCGGCCGGCAGGAGCAGGCCGTTCCACTCGTAGGCCTCGTAGCCGGGCGCCACGGTTTCGGCGATGGTCGGCACCTCGGGCAGGCGCGCGGAGCGCTGCGGCGACGACACCGCCAGCGCGCGCAGCTTGCCGGAAGACACGAGCGGATACGACGCCGCGATGGTGCTGAACATGAAGTCGACCTGGCCACCCATGACGTCGGAGATGGCGGGGCCGCCGCTCTTGTAGCCGACGTGCACCATGTCGAGCCCGAGCCGCTGGCGCAGCAGCTCCGCCGCAAGCCGCTGCACGGTGCCGCTTCCGCCCGATGCGAAGTTGAGCTTTCCGGGTTCGGCCTTTGCCCGGTCCGCGAGGTCCTTGATGCTCTTCACCGGCGACTCCGCGCGGACGATCACGATGTTGGGCGCCAGCGCGACGAGCGCCAGCGGCTGCAAGGCGTTGCCGGCGTACGGCATGCGAGGAAAGAGGTGCGGATTGATCGAGTAGGGCGTGGCGTCGTAGAGCACGGTGTAGCCGTCGGGCGCCGCCTTGGCGGCAAAGCTCGCGCCGATGGTTCCGCTGGCGCCTGGCCTGTTGTCGACGATCACGCTGGTGCCCAGCTTCTCGCCCATGCGCACCGCCAGCACGCGCGCCAGCGCGTCCGCGGAGCCGCCCGGTGCATACGGCACGACGAGCGTGATGGGGCGGTCCGGAAAGGCGGCCTGTGCGGACGCGGCGGCGGCAAAGAGGCATGCGGCGAGCATGCATCGGATGGCTTTCATCATGGGTTCCTTGGGATGTGCGGTCATTCGGTCTTGAGGTCGAGCGTTCGGGCCAGCTCGCCGTAGAGCTTGACCTCGCGCGCCAGTTGCGCGCCGAAGGCTTCGGCGCAGGTGTTCTGCGCTTCCATGCCGAGCGAGCGCAGCTTCTCCTGCGTGGCCGGCGCTTGCGCAAACTCGGTGGCTGCGCGGCGCAGCACCGCCAGGACTTCCGGCGGCGTCCTGGCGGGCGCGAGCAGGCCGTACCACGCGTCGGCCGTGTAGCCCTTGACGCCCACTTCCTCGAAAGTCGGCACGTCCGGCAGCAGTGCCGAGCGCTTCGGCGCCGCCACGGCCAGGGCCGCCAGCTTGCCCGACTGCACCTGGGCGAGCACCGAGCCCAGCGTGGCGAAAGAACTGTCGACCTGGCCGCCCATGAGATCGGTCGTTGCCTGCGCCGCGCCCTTGTACGGAATGTGGTTCATGGACGTGCCTGTCAGCCGCGTGAACTGCGCGCTCGCGAAATGCCCCGAGCTGCCCGAACCCGGCGTGGCATAGGTGCGCTTGCCCGGCTCGGCCTTGACCGCCTGCAGGAAGGCGCCGAACGACTTGACGGGCATCGATGGCCCGACGACCAGCACCGTTGGACTCACGGCGAGCGAGCACACCGGGGCGAACGACCGCACGGCGTCGAACTTGACCCGCTGGCTGTAGAGCGCCGGGATCATCGTGTGATTCGTTGCACCCAATAGCAGGGTGTAGCCGTCCGCCGGCGCGGCAGCCACTGCTTCGGCCGCCAGGATGGTGTTGGCACCGGGCTTGTTGTCCACGATGAAGGGCTGGCCCAGGGCGCGCGATGCGTGGTCGGCAAAGGCGCGCGCCACGACGTCGGTGGGGCCGCCTGCTGAAAAGCCGACGAGGATGCGCACCGGCTTGGCCGGCCAGGTCTGCGCATGCGCTGCTGCCAGCGCGGCCCCCAGCCCGATCAGCCCGATCGCGACCACCGCTCGGCGGGCGGTTCTGTCTCTGTTCATTTCTTGTCTCCTTGTTCTGGTCCGGATGGTGCCGCCTTGCGGCTGCGCCTCAGGCGTTCGTCGTCTGGCGGGCGAGCACCTGCAGCAGATTCTTCGCCGCACCGACGCCCATGTTCACGTAGGCATCGCTGGTCACGCCGCCAATGTGCGGGCTCAGCACGAAGTTCTTCTCGCCCTGGAACGGATGGCCCGGTGTCATCGGCTCGACCGCGAAGCTGTCCAGTCCGGCCATGGCCACCTGGCCGGAGCGGACCGCCGCCAGCAGCGAAGCCTCTTCGATCAGGCCGCCTCGTGCCGTATTGATGACGATCACGCCGCGCTTGCACCGTGCCAGCGTCTGCGCATTGAGCAGCCCGCGGTTGTCGTCCGTCAACGGGCAGTGCAGTGAAATGGCATCGGATTCGGCCCAGAGGGTTGCCAGGTCCACGGCTTGTACATAAGCCGGAAGGCTCTTGGCGTAAGGGTCGAATCCAAGCACGCGCATGCCGAGCGCATCGGCCATGCGCGCGAAACGCAGCCCGATGGCGCCGAGCCCGATGAGGCCGATGGTGCGGCCGCCGAGTTCGAGGCTCTTGTGCGTCGCCTTGTCCCAATGGCCGGCATGCATGCGGGCGTCCAGCGCCACCACCGACTTGGCGCAGGCCAGGAGCAACGCGAGCGCCTGCTCGGCCACCGCCGCGGCGTTGGCGCCCGCGGCCGCGACCACTTCGATGCCGCGCGCCTGTGCCGCCGTCTTGTCGATCGTGTCCGTGCCGCTGCCATGCTTGGAGATCACCTTGAGCGAGGGGGCCGCGTCCATGACGGCCGGGCCCACCTTGCCGTAGCGCACGATGATGGCCACGGGGTCGTGGGCGCGGCACAGGGCGACGAGGTCGTCCTCGGTCGGCGTCTTGCCCGCGTAGATGACTTCGTATCCTTCGAGGAGGGCGAGGGCCTGTGGCGCGAGGTCCGCGCCGGTCACGAGGATGGCAGTCACAGCGTTTCGCCCTCCTTCAGGACGCCTGCCGTGCGCAGGGCTGCATCGAGCCACTTGGCGGCGGTGTTTCCGTCCTTGATGGCGGCAATGCGTGCGGCCTCGTCCTCGACCTTCTTCGCCGCGAGCGGCAACAGCGACTCGATTTTTTCGCGCTCCACTACGACCACGCCGTCGCCATCACCGACGATGAAGTCGCCCGGATGCACCGTGACGCCACCGATCGACACGGGATGGCCGATGCGTCCGCCGATGTTCTTGGTCGGCCCGTTCGGATTGGTGCCGACGCAGAACACCGGGAAGTCCATCTCGTCGATCTCGTTGCTGTCGCGGCAGGCCCCGTCGATGACCACGCCGGCAATGCCGACCTGCTTGCAGGCGGTCATCATGATCGTGCCCATGAGCGCGGAGGTCTGGTCGCCCTTGCCGTCGATCACGAGCACGTCGCCAGGCTTCGCCATGGCCATGGCGGCATGGATCATCAGGTTGTCGCCGGGGCGCACTTCCACCGTGATCGCGGTGCCGGCCAGCTTCATGCGCGGACGCAGCGCCTTGATCCGGCCGTCCACGGCGCCGCGGCGTCCGGCCACGTCGGCCAGGATGGCCGGCTGGAATGCTGCAGCCTGCGCCACGATGTGCGCGGGCACGCGCTCGAAGTTGCGGACGATGTCGGGAAGGGGCGATGACATGGGAGTGCTTTCAGAAGTGATGGAGGTAAAAAGAGGTGAAGAAGAAAGGGGCTCACTCCGGCCTGATGCCGGCGTCCTTGATGACCTTGGCCCACTTGGCCAGGTCCGCTTTCTGGGTGTCCGCGAGCTGCTGCGGCGTGCTGCCGACGAGGGTGACGCCAAGCTTGTCGGCCATCGCGACGATCTCCGGATCCTTGAGGTGGCGCACCACCTCGCCATGGAGCCGCTGGACCACGGAGGGCCTTCAGCCGCGCCGCCGACGTGACGGCCAGTGCTCTCAGCTGGCCGCTCTGGATGTGCGGCAATGCCGCGACCGCCGGCGCGAACATGCCGGTTCAATCCAGCTTGATGCCCGAGGCCTTGACGATCGCGCCCCAGCGAACCCCATCGGTGCGGATCAGGGATGTGAACTTCTCGGGCGGGCCGGACATCACCTCTGCACCTTGCGCTGCAAGCTTCTTCTGTACGTCGGGCGTGGCGAGCGCCTTGTTGAAAGCCGCATTGAGCCGGGTGATCGCGTCCTTCGGCATGGCCGCGGGGCCTGCCACGCCGAACCAGGTGACGGCCTCGAAATCCTTGTAGCCCGACTCGGCCATGGTCGGCACGTCAGGCAAGTCCCGGTTGCGTTGCAGCGAAGTCACGGCCAGCGCGCGCAACTGGCCGCTCTTGATCTGCGCGATCAAGGTCGGCACCGACGAGATGTACATCTGGATCTGGCCGCCGACGAGGTCGGTCAGGCCTTGCGATGCGCCCTTGTAGGGGACGTGCGTGAACTGGACGCCCGCGGCCTTCTGGAACTGCTCGGTGGCAAGGTGGGCCACCGTGCCGTTGCCCGAGCTCGCGTAGTTGAGTGCGGTGGGCTTGGCCTTGGCGGCGGCGACCACGTCCGACAGCTTCTTGTAGGGCGATGCGGCGGACACCACCAGCACCAGCGGTGCAGAAGCGACGAGGCCGACCGCGGCCAGGTCCTTCGCCGGGTCGTAGGGCAGCTTGGCATAGAGCGACGGATTGATCGCGAGGTTGCTGGTCTGCCCCAGCACCAGCGTGTAGCCGTCCGGGTTGGCCTTGGCCGCCGCGTCGACACCGATGTTGCCGCCGGAGCCGGGCTTGTTGTCGATGACGATGGTCCAGCCCTCCGAGGTCGCGACCTTGTTCGCTACCTCGCGGGCGATGATGTCCGTGCCGCCGCCCGGCGGGAACGGCACCACGAGGCGGATGGGGCGCGCCGGATAGCCCTGCGCCAGCGTCATGCCGGAAGCGAGCAGAAGTGCGAGGCCGAGGGCCGCGCGGCGGGGAATGGAGCCGAGGCTCGAGGTATGCATTGTTTGTCTCCGGATCGTTCGTCGAGTGCTTGCGAGCGGTGTTCCCAAGCGTGAAGCGACTTTAGATTTGCGTTCCGTTCCATACAATGGTGGTCCACCATACGGACCATGGACCACTGTGTGAAACAAGTTTCAGCACCCAAAGCCAAACGTGCAGAGGTGATCGAGTTGCCACGCGAGGTGGACTCGGAGGTTGCCGGCGGAGTGACGGCGGTCACCCGAGCCCTGCAGTTGCTCGATGCCTTCGGAATGCAGGACGAGCGCCTGTCGCTGGCCGAACTGACCCGTCGCAGCCGCATGCACAAGACAACCGCACTGCGGCTGCTGCGCACACTGGCGCTTGCCGGCTACGTGGTGCAGCGCGACGACGGCGAATGGCGGCTCGGCCCCGCGGCAGGCTGGCTCGGAGCCCGCTATCAAGCCAGCTTCGATGCCAACAACGTTGTGGAGCCCATGTTGCTCGCCCTGTCGCAGGCCACAGGGGAGAGCGCGGCGTTCTATGTGCGCGAAGGAAACTCCAGGACTTGCCTGGCGCGCGTGGAAGGACCGCAACCCATTCGGCACCACGCACGGATGGGCGCGATGCTTCCCCTGGACAAGGGGTCACCAGGGCGCGTGATCCTTGCGTTCTCCGGCGAACCCGGAAAGCTGTATGAAGACATCCGCAAGAAGGGCTATCACTTCTCCATCGGCGAGCGCGAGAAAAACGTGGCGACCGTGTCGGCACCGGTATTCGGCTTGCGTTGGGCGTTGCTGGGCTCGGTGTGCATTTCCGGCCCCGCGGACCGGTTGCCCAAGGCAAAGCTGCTCGGCCATGCGAAGACGATCATGAAGGCCGCGAACGAACTCTCCTATGCGCTGGCCGGTCGGCCTACCGCGCAGACACCGGCCGTCGTCTCGACCTGGCATCCCTAGACGGATTCGATGGGTCCAACGAGTTGTTCGCTTGTTTGACGCCCGCTCATCTATATTCAACCCGCTCCCTCCGAGCTGCACACACGCCAGTTTCCGCCGCCCATGYCCGSCGCCGCTTCCTTCACGCCATGCAAGAACGTTTCATYGMCGACATYCTCAAGAATCGCAACAACCGGGCAATCCTTGATCGATGGCATGCCCTGKCCCTCCCGGACGGTTGGCTGGTCGCCGGCTGCCTTTTTCAGACGGTRTGGAACCTGCGGKCKGGSTGTGCGCCGGAGGCGGGYATCAAGGAYTACGACCTGTTCTACTTCGACGCCRRCGACACGAGCGAYGCRGGKGAGAKTYGCGTGCAAGCGCGAGTCGATGAAGCGCTKGGTGATCTCGGCATCACAGTCGAAGCATCGAACCAGGCGCGCGTTCATCTCTGGTACGAATCGTATTTCGGCCACCCCTACGAGGCACTGAGCAGCGCCTGCGACGGAATCGAYCGCTTCCTTGTTCCGGCTACGTGCGTCGGTGTTCGACCCGGCGAGCTCTATGCGCCGAACGGCCTCTCCATGCTGTACGACGGCGTACTGACAATGAACCCGCTCATGCCGCATCGCGAGCTGTTCAATGAAAAAGCCGCGTCGTATCGCACGCGATGGCCGTGGCTGCAGATTCAGCCAGACTGTCTTCCTCACGCTGAGGCTGCACCACGCTAAGCGTTCCGTGCACTGAGTGGCACATCGCCCCGTCGCGCCAGTCCTGCGAGCGCCTCGCCGCGGATCTCAGCATCATGATGCGCATCAACTGTCGCTGGGTTCGCGTCCTGAACGAACGCTCCATTCTTCTCAACGGCACCACTGTTGCTCGCAAGGCACCCCATCGTTGTTGCCATCCATCTTCACGCCCGGGCAGTTCTTCAAAAAGTAGGTGGCCTCGGCGCACGAGGTCATCTGCGAGCAGTACTTGCGGCCATCGCAAGAGAAGCTCGCTACCGAAGGCGAAGCGCTCGGTTTGCTGGAGAAATTGAGCGCCGGGGATGGCGCCTCCCGCTGCGTGGCCGAGAGCTTCCTGGCCTGGTAGTGCTCGTAGCCTTTCCAGGCACCGAACATCAAGAGCGCAATCACGAGCAGTCGCATCATGTTCCGTCTCCTCCGCCTCCTGGCGTGTTTGCGCGAGCTTACTTGAGCCCATCAAAAGCGGCCAGAATCGCGAATCCCCCCAAGAGCAAAGAACACATGCTGAAGAAAACTCTTGTCTTACTCGGCCTGCTGCTGCTCGCAGCCATCGCCTACCTCGCGTTGTGGCCCGTGCCCGTCAAGCCCGTCACCTGGTCCGCCCCCACCGACCCCGGCTACACCGGCGCCTTCGCGGTGAACGACAAGCTCGCGCACCTCAACATGATCGACCTCGGCCGCGAGGAGGGCCCGGAGCACATCGCCATCGGCCCCGACGGCAAGCTCTACACCACGGTGCTGAGCGGCAACATCCTTCGCATGAACCCCGACGGCACCGCGCAAGAGGCGTTCGTCAACACGGGTGGCCGCGTGCTCGGTTTCGACTTCGATTCAACCGGCAATCTCATCGCGGCCGATGCCATCAAGGGGCTGCTGTCGATCAGCCCCACAAAGCAGATCACCGTGCTCACCAACCAGGTCGACGGCCAGCCGATCCGCTATGCCGACGGCGTGGTAGTGGCGCGCAGCGGCACGATGTATTTCACCGATGCATCGACGCGCTTCGCGCCGGCCGCGTGGGGCGGCACCTTCGAGGCCAGCGTGCTCGACATCCTCGAGCAATCCGCCACGGGCAGGGTGCTGGCCTACGACCCGGCCACCAAGGCCACGCGCGTCGTCGTGCGCGGCCTCGCGTTCGCGAACGGCCTGGCATTGAGCGCCGACGAGAAGAGCCTGTTCGTCGCCGAGACCGGCAAGTACCGGGTCTGGAAGATCAGCGTCGAAGCGCGCAATCTCGACGCCGCTGCGGGCACGAACCCCCAGGCCGCAGTGCTGCTCGACAACCTGCCCGGCTACCCCGATAACCTCATGCGCGGGCTCGATGGCAAGATCTGGGTGGGCCTGGTGAAGCCGCGCAACCCGACCATCGACAAGCTGGCCGACAAGCCCTTCCTGCGCAGCGTGACGATGCGCTTGCCGCGCGCGCTGTGGCCGGTGCCGAAGGCCTATGGCCACGTGGTGGCGTTCAGCGAAGACGGCAAGGTGCTGGCCAGCCTGCAGGATGCGACGGGCGCCTACCCCGAGACCACGGCCGTCACCGAAACGCGCGAACGGCTCTATGTGCAGAGCCTGCATGCCAAGGGGTTGGGCTGGCTGAAGCGTTAGGGTCTGCTGGCACGAATGAGAGGACAAATTGCATGACGAGATTCGTTCTGGTGCCAGGTGGTTGGCACGGAGCCTGGGCATTCGAGGCTGTCAGCAATGCGCTATCGAGCGAAGGCCACGAAGTTCAGGCGCTCACTCTCTCGGGGCTGGGTGACGAGCCTGCGAACGGCGCCAATCTCGAAAGTCATATCGACGAGGTGGTTCAAGCGGTTCGCGGGCGCGATACGCCTGCCGTTCTTGTCGGCCATTCGTACGGGGGAATGGTCATCACTGGCGCGGCGGACAAGGAGCCGTCGCGCGTCAAGGCGATCGTTTACGCCGATGCCTACGTGCCGGACGACGGCGCATCGGTCTGGTCGCTCGCCACCCCGACCTATCGGGAGCGTTTCATAGCGGGCGCGGCTGCGGATGGTTTGACTTGCGCGCCGCCGGCCCATCTCGACAAGCGATGCCGCCCCCATCCAATGGCCACCTTCCTGCAGGCGATCAAGTTGACCGGCAATTGGCGCAACGTCCGCAGCAAAGCCTTCATCGCCGCGTGCGGCTGGGAAGGAAGCCCGTTCGTCGAGCTGTACGAACGTCTGCAGGTGGACCCTGAATGGGCCACGCATGGCCTGGCCTGCGCACACGATGTTCCGCGGCTGGCCCCCGAAGCGCTCGCGCGGATTCTCTTGGCGTACGTGTAGGGAAGCCGGGCGCAGCAGATCGAAACTGCGGCGGCAACTCCACACGGTTCTGTCGTGGTCCGTGCGCCAACGCCTCGAAGAGGCATGTCTCTAGCTATCGATGTGCAAGAACAGTTCTGTCGCCGTGTAGGTCGGCGTGACCTTGAAGCCCTGCACGGTGATGGCCGAGAACCTGCCGGTCAGGACACGGCTGGAGATCAACGTGAGCGTGTCGCCTACCTTGGGCCCGGCGCCGGGCTTGAAGCTCACGTTCAGCGTGCCAGCCAGGGCCGCTACGCCCGCCACGCGCAAGCGACCGGCGCCGTCGCCGCCGATGTTCAGTTGCAGCGTGGCATCGGCCGCCTGGGTGTAGGCGCCTTTCATCGTCACGAGCGAAGGCGCATTGCAGACCAGCGTGCCGCCGCCCGCATAGACATTGCCCAGGCCGAACGCGGCCGCCGAGTCGGCCTGCAGCGTGCCGGCCACCAACTGCGTGCCGCCCGAATAGCTGTTGTCGCCGCCGAGCCTGAGCGTTCCGCTGCCTCGCTTGCTGAGCTTGCCGGCGCCGGAGATATTGTTGCGCCAGCTGTCCATGGCGTTGAAGCCGCCGAGGCTGGCATCCATCGTCACGACCACGTCGCCGTTGAAGACGCCATAGCCGTCGGCCGCGTCGAACAGGTTCAGGCGACCCCAGCCTTCGGGGTCGTCCATGACCGGGTAGCCCGAAGGCACCGCCGTGGTCTTGAGCACCACGCGGCGCTGTGTCGCATCGAGATACGGAAGCCGCGTTTCGAGCAGCACCTCGGCGCCCTTGGGCACCACGGCAGGCTTGGTCGTGTCCGCCACCTGCTTGAAGCCGAAGGTCAGGCGGCGCAGGTAGTCGGCCTTGCTCGCGGCATGGTCGCCGAAGCGGTCGGCCGCGGTGCCCTGCGAATGGGCAAAGTTGTTGAACGCAGCGGCATCGCTCGCTCCCACCGCAGCCATCAGCACGGACTGCGCCTGCGCGTAGGCTGCGCTCTTGCGCGCGACGTTGGCCCCGGTGGCCAGGCTCGCGGCCGCCGCGGCCTGGCCCTGCACGCGCCCGCCGACCACGTCAAGCGGCGAATGCATGCCCGCCAGGATGCGGTTCTCGCCGAGTTCGAGGCCGCGCGCCACCATCTCCTGGAAGCGCTGGGGCACGACGTAGGCGAAGGCGAGGGACTTGCGCACGGCCTCGGCCGTGTGGCCGCTCACGAAGCCGCCATCGGTAGTGGGCGTGCTGCTCTTGGCGGGCTCCAGCGCAGGCACCACCTTCACGCTGCTGCTCCAGCGCCATGGGCGCGCGTACTTGTAATAGCGCTTGGCGGGTTCGGTGGAGGCGTTCTCGCCGATGTTGTTGAGCAGGTCCACCACGGTGCCGAAGCTGGGGTTGGCTGCGCCGGGCACGCCGATGTCGCTGCCGGTGTCGTTGTAGAGCACGGTGGTGGCGTCGGCGGCAATGCCGGTGATGGTGGTGCTCTGCTGCGTGGCGGTGCGCCAGGCGTTCGTGAGCGGGCCCATGCCGTCGCTGATGCTGTAGCCCTTGCCGCGGCGGTCGTCCAGGTAGGCGGCCAGCTCCTGTGCGCCGGTGCGCGCATTGGTGGCATCGACGACGTACTGGATATTGCTGTTCAGCACACTGGCATTGAGGATCTTGCCGTCGGTGGCGTCACCCGGAATGCCGCTCCACGTGGACGGAACGATGGCGGGAAAGCTGCCCTGCGCGGCGGCCGACACACCCGCGTCGACCAGCAGCGTGCTGGGTTGCCAGAAGTCGAGGAAGCCGGCCACCACGCGCACGCCCGCGTTGGTTTCCTTGGTCGCGTAGCGCGCATCGCCGCGCTGGTTGGTCGCGACGTTGTCGACGAAGGGCGGTGTCGCAACCTGATCGGGTACGGGCGCGGAGTCGGTGAAACCCAGGTCCTTCGGCGGCCCGACTACCTCGACGGCCGGCGGATTGGTGGTCGCGGGCGGTATGCCGACGACAGGAAACGAGGCGCCTGCGTCATTGCCGCCACCGCATGCCGAAAGGCAGAGGGCGGCGACAAGCGCGATGGCGAACGGACGGGCAGATGAAAGGAAGGACGACATGGAGAAGCTGATGGAGAGATTGAAGACGCAAGCAGGCCGGGCCGCTCGATGCGGATTCGCGCAATCTATCCACGCAACAAGTCGTTTTTATTAATAATCATCTGGCCTTCATGCAAAAGAGGGCCGGCGTCTCGCGCGATGTAGTACTAAGATATTTGTCCCTTCAAACAGCCGAGGAGCTTGGCCATGGGAACACCCACCGAAATCGCAAAGCAAGCGTATGCAGCTTTCGCCAGCCGAAACATACCCGCGCTTCTCGAAATGCTTGCCGAGGACGTGGATTGGCGCTTCCTGGCCAGCCCGGAAACCGGCACACCCTACGGCGGAGCCTTCAAGGGCCGGCAGCAGGTTGGAGGCTTCTTCATGAAGCTGGCGGAGACGATCGAAATACTTGAATTCGAGCCGCGCGAATTCCTCGAGGGGCCAGACCACGTGACGACAATTGGCCGCACCAAGGCCAGGATCCTCCCGGACGGCAAGGTTCACGACACAGAGTGGGTGCAGGTCTTCGTACTGGACAGCAACGACAAAATCAGCCGCTGGCTTGGCACTGAGGACAGCGCAGCCAAATTCGACAAGTAAGCGGCGGCACCGGCTGGGGTTGATGGGAGCTACATCCACATGTTCTTTTCTCGCAAACCGAAGTTGCCCACTTCGAGGCTCATGCAACTCCACGAGTACCTCGGCCTGCTTCAAGGAGGCACCGAGGATCACGCCGGAAGCGATGCGGTCAAACGCAGTGCCTTGGAGCTTGCGCGCAGCCTTCGTGAACCCTTGCAATTGAAGGCGTGGACGGCCCCTGGGTTGGCGCACGTTTTTGCCCGCAGCTCCAGGGCGCACGATGCGCTGCTGGTGCATGTGCCGCTCGACATGAGTGATTGCTTCTTCATCGCCATATTCAGGAGCGGCGCGTCCACCGCGCAGGAGCACCTTCTTTTCGACATCGGCGCGGAATACCAGCAGCCCATGCTGGACTGTCCCGAGTTCGGAGTGGCGGAGCCGGCGAACGAAGCCAACATCCGTCACTGGATCCCATTGCTGCAAGGCGAGCCGTCTGCCTTCGCAGTCATTGAACTGCGCGGCGGAACGTACATGCAGGTGTTCGCCGATCCCAAGGGTTTTCATCTGGAGCACCAGTTGGTCACCACGGGGGCGCACTACCGCAGTACCGAGCCCGTCAGCGCCGATGAAGCTGTCAACACCCTGGTGTCCTATGCGTGCGGAAAGTACGAGTGGGCCAACAAGCCCTGGGAGCGGCTCGAACTGCAGGCCACGTGAGCACCGCCGCACGATGAGACTCTCCTGCAGTCGGCCAACTCCGGTCCTGCCCGCGTGGGTCTGAATCGAGCCCGCGGCAGCCTCGAATCCCATGAACCTGGACATCATCTTGGCCAGTCGGTCGCTTGTCGAAGAGGCCTGGAAGCAGCCCGACAAGTGGGAGGCAAATCTGTCCTCCGCAGAAGCGATGCTCGCGAAGGCGCTCATTGAAGTCCCTGGCAATGTTCTTGCGTTGACGTGCCTGGGCGCAGTGCTTTCCGACCAGGGCGAGCACAAAAAGGCCGCATCCGCCCTGCAGCGCGCAGTTGAACTCGGGTCGACCGACCGGAACACTTACTTCAACCTGGGCGTGGCAAAGATGAACTGCGGCACACACGAGGGCGCCATGGCTTCCTTCCGAGAGGCCAAGGGTCTCCAGCCTTCGCCGCTGTCATGGGAGGCATACTTTGATCCCCAGGCCCACTGAGCATCGGGTCCTCGCCCAAGCCTGAGTGTCTGAGTGTCAGACCGGCGCGTAGGCCCCTGTGCCTCCTGGCCAAGGCGTAAGCACCTCATATCCCTCGGGCGTTACAGCCACCATGTGTTCCCACTGGGCGGACAGAGACCTGTCCTTCGTCACGACTGTCCATCCGTCGGGCAGTTGCCTGGTTTCGCGTTGGCCAGCGTTGAGCATCGGCTCGATGGTGAAGACCATCCCCGGCTCCAGCTCGAGACCTTCCCCGCGCCGCCCATAGTGCAGCACTTGCAGCTCTTCGTGGTAGACCTGCCCGATGCCGTGCCCGCAGTATTCGCGCACCACGCTGAAATGCTCGCGGTGAGCGACCGACTGGATGGCATGGCCAACATCGCCCAGAGTCGCTCCAGGCCTGACCTGGCGGATTCCGGCCAGCATGGCTTCGTACGTCGTCTCCACCAGGCGCCGGGCCAGCACACTGGGGGCTCCGACGAAGTACATGCGACTGGTGTCGCCGAACCAGCCATCCTTGATGACGGCGACATCGATGTTGACGATGTCGCCCTTCTTCAGAATCTTGTCGGGCGAGGGGATGCCGTGGCAAACCACCTGGTTGACGGAGGTGAGGATGGTTTTCGGATACCCCTGATACCCCACGTTGGCTGGAATGGCGCCCTGGACATTCACGATGTGGTCGTGGCAGATCCGGTCGAGCGCCTCCGTGCTCACCCCCGGCACGACGTAGGGCTCGACCATGCCGAGAACCTCTGCGGCAAGCCTGCCGGACCGCCGCGCCATCTCGATGTCCTCGGCGGACTTGATGGAAACGTCGCGAGCCACTAGTGTTTTCCGGTCGAGGATGCGCGGGGCTTGCCAGGTTGGGCCGTGACAGCCGCGGCGATGTCCAGGCCTCCCGAGAGTTCAGCCTGTATCAACAGTTGGCAGACTTCCCGGTAGTCCAACTCCGGGTGCATCTCGGTCAGCATGCCGACGCGCATCCAGTGCTCTGCCTGCGCATTGATAGACCTGCTGAGGGCGTTCCCCGCCACTCGCAGGTTCTCGTGCATCAGGTCTGAAATTTTGACGATACCCATCGGGAACCTCTATATGAAACGTACATGAAGTATATACATTTCGTATGGTCCGGCATGCCGACGCATGCTTGAGTGGCGGCTCGACGCCCTCATCGCTGAACGACCGGCACGCGCCCTGGATAGAAAGAAGCGATTCTTCTTATCTGTCGATTTGCCGCGACAACACCTTTTGGATACGTACTGTCTGGAATTCGGCCCTTCTGCTGAACGGGATTTCACGCGTAGACGATGGATATTCCCGACGATGAAACTCCCCTTGCCGGGGAGGTATTTCATTCACCAGGAGTCTGCTGTGAATCCCAATCAACCCGTGTTCACCATCCTCTCGTTCGTCGGCGGCGGCATTCGTGGCCTGATGTCGGCGACGATCCTCCAGCGTCTGGCCAACGTCAGAGGGGGTGTCGTCATCAGCAACACCAGCCTTCTCGCCGGCTGCTCGACCGGGTCCATCATCACCAGCGAGTTGCTCGCGCACAAGACGCCCGGCGATCTCATCGATCTGTTCAAAGGCGGCGAGATTTCGTTCTACAACAACATGAACGGCGATCCGCGCCAGCCTGCGTACCCGATCGATGAGGTTCTCGCCTCACAGGTCAAACTGCACGGCGGCACAACGGTGGCCAACGCCGGGCGCAACGTGCTCTTCGTGTCGTTCAATGTCGGCGGCCTTGAGACGCAGAGCGACGGCCGTGTGGTGCCGAAGCCCTGGGACACGCTCATGTTCACGAACATGCTCACAACCGAGCGGGACAAGAGAGACGGCCTCGACGGAAACAGCGACACGCCGATCGCCGTTGCCGCATCGTCCAGCGGCGCGATGCCCGGTCAGCTGGGCTCGCTGGAGGGCAATGTCGACGGCACCTTCTTCAACCACGACCCGACGGTCGCTGCCATCGCGCTGGCCGTGCGCAGCGGCGTGGCGCTGGAGAACATCGTGGCCATCACCATCGGCACGGGCCTCATGCCCGACTGGATCGCCACCGACACGCACGACTGGGGCGCCGAGCAGTGGATGAAGGGTGCGGGCAACCCGTTCGACAACACGCCGCCGTTCCTCATGAACCAGTCGCAGCCCTCGCCGGTGCTCGACATGTGCCTCAGCGGCACGTCCGCCGAGATGATGCCGCGCCTGGCCAGGATGCTGCTGGGCGACCGCTACGTGAACATCAATCCGACGCTGCCCTGCTTCATCCCGGAGAACTCGACCAATGCGCAGGCGATCGACCTGCTCGAGCGCCACGGCAAGACCGTGAACATCGACGAAGCGACGGCACTGATCACCAGATACTGGCCGGACATGGAGACCACGCAGGCCAGGCCGGCGGCCAGGAGCACCGCGAAGCCGGCCGCGTTCGCATCGTCGTCATCATCGAAGGCCGCTGCACGCACGGCCTCCGCGCCGGCGTCCACGCCGGGGCACGGCGAGTTCTTCTACATCCAGCGCAAGCTCTCCAACGATGTGCTGGATGTGTGGGGAACCCAGCCGAACTCGCAAGTGGTGGCGTACCCAAGGCAGGCGAACGCGCTCAGCCAGCAATGGCAGTTCATTCCTTCCGTAGAAAACCCGGGCTGGTACTTTCTGCAGACGGCGATGAATCCCGACCTGGTCATGACGCTCCAGAACTCGCAGCTGCCGCACCCGTCGATCGTCGCGGACCTGAGGCAGCCTGCGCTTCTCTCGCGCCAGCTCTGGTCCCTGGTCTCGACCGCGGAGATCGGCTGGTGGTTCATCCAGAGCAAGAGCCAGACGGCGGAGATCAACACCGTCAATCCGAACTCCTACGTCCCGACCGTGATCGGCGTGATGGACGAAGGCGGAAGCACGATCGCCGTGGGCTTCGCGCTGGACTACCTCGCGTTCGAGCCGCAGGCCTGGGGCTTCATGCGGTTGGCCAGGTAACGCGCAGTGAGGTAGGTGAGGTAAGTGAGCCGCGGCGGGCGGGCAACCCGCCGCGGCGCCGGCGGGCGGCTTGATATCATTCAGTCCTCTATAGGACTAGATCAATCCGCCCCATGACATCCTTGACAGTGGTCCCGTCCGAGCCGGGGCTGAGCCGTTATGCCGCGCTCGCAGCGGCCTTGCGGGCACGGGTCGTGGCAGGCGAATGGCCCCCTGGCGGTGCGCTGCCGGCGGAGCAGACGCTGGCCTCCGAGCACGGAGTGGCCCTGGGTACCTTGCGCCATGCGCTCGAGCTGCTTGCAAGCGACGGATTGATCGAGCGCATTCAAGGCCGCGGCACGTTCGTGCGAGTCGGCATGTCCACCGCCGGGACCATGATGCGGTTCTTCCGTTTTGGCGAGGGCACTGGGGAAGTGCCTGTCTCCCGCATCGTCTCGCGCAAGGTGCTGGTTGCGCCTTCGGATGTCGCGCGACGCCTGCACCTCGAGCCCGGTGGCACGGCATTGCGCCTGCTGCGCGTGCGCTCCCTGTCGGGGCAGCCATGTGTCGCCGAGGAAATCTGGCTCCCGCTCGATCTGTTCGCCTGCCTGGTCGATGACGACCCCGTTCAGTGGGGCGATTTGCTGTACCCCATGTTCGCCGAGCGCTGCGGCGTGACGGTACACCGCGCTGTCGACGAAATCTCGTTCGGCATCCTTGCGCGCCTCCATGCGAGCCAGTTGGCCTTGCCGGCGGGCCACCCCTGTGCGCTGGTGACCCGCAGCGCCCACGACCTGGGCGGGCGGTGCATCGAGGCCCGCTACACGCGGGGCGACGCCTACGCCTTCCAGTACACCGTCACGATCACCTGAACCGGTGCGACGCACCAACCCTTGCCCTTAACTTTTTGCGAGAGCGCCATGAAAGAAGCATCGATTTCCAAACCCAACCAGATCACGGTCGATCGCTCGCGGCGCCAGTTGCTGAGCGCGAGTGCTGCCGTGGCCGCGGCACCGTGGACCCTGGCCCGCGCCGCGGGCAAGGTCGCGGGCGGGAAGACCATCACGCTGGTCGTGTCCTACGCGGCCGGCGGTGGTGCCGACCTGATGGCGCGCCTGATTGCGCCGCGGCTCGCCGATGCACTGGGCCAGACGGTGGTGGTGGACAACAAGCCCGGCGCCAGCGGACAGATCGCCGCCGGGCAGGTGGCCCGTGCCAACCCCGACGGCACGCAACTGCTGGTGGACGCATCCTCGTTCGCCGTGAACCCGGCGCTTTTCCCCAAGCTCCCCTACGACAACGACAAGTCCTTCACGCCGCTCGGCATCCTGGCGCTGTTTCCGAACGTGCTGGTCTGCACGCCGAGCTTCGAAGCCAAGAGCGTCAAGGACCTCGTGCAGATGGCCAAGGCCGAGCCGGGGCAGATCGCCTATGCCTCCTCCGGCAATGGCTCCGCCCAGCACCTGGCGGGCGCGCTTTTCGAAGACCGCGCGGGTGTGAGCCTCACGCACGTCCCGTACAAGGGCGGCGGCCCGGCCATGAACGACGTGATGGGCGGGCAAGTGCCGCTCTTCTTTGCCAACGTCGCGTCGTCGCTCGGGCAGATCCAGTCCGGCCGGCTGCGTCCATTGGCCGTGACCACGCGCCGGCGCACCCGGGCGCTGCCCGCCATCCCGACGATGGAAGAGGCCGGTGTGCCGGCCTATGAAGTGCTCGAGTGGAACCCCGTGCTGGCGCCCGCCGGCATCGACCCGGCGGCAAAGGCCGTCCTGGTCGCGGCCATCCGCAAATCCATGAGCGATCCCGAAGTGCTCGGCCGCATCCGGGCGCTGAGTGGCGAGGCGTTCCCTGATGGCCCGGAGGGCCTGGTGACGGGCTTCCTCGCGGCCCAGCGCGCGCAGTGGGCGCGTATCGTGCGCGACCGCAAGATCGTCGCGGGCTGAGCAGGTGATGCTGGATGTCGCGGGCGGCCTGGGCTGGGACAGCCATGTCCATGTCTTCGACGCGCAAGCCCCGGTCATGCCGGGCCACTATCGGCCGGTGGATCGGCCGTTGGCGGATATCGAGCAGCTGGCCGGGCATCATGGTGTCGCGCACCTGGTGCTGGTGCAACCCAGCGTCTATGGCTGCGACAACACGGTGATGCTCGACGCCTTGCGCCAGGGCGATGGCCGGCACCGGGGCGTGGCGGTGCTGGAGCCCGGCACGACCGACGCGCAATTGGCATCGATGCATTCCCTGGGGGTGCGAGGCGTGCGATTCAACCTGGTATCGCCGGTTGGCAACGACAGGGACATCGGCGCGCATTTTCGTGCGCTCGCCCCCCGGATCCAGGCGATGGGATGGCATGTGCAGTGGTACGCGCAGCCGGCGCATTGGCCCCGGATCGCGGACCTGCATGCCGGCTGCGAAGTGACTGCCGTGCTGGATCACCTGGCCGGCGCGCATGCAGACACGCCATTGTCCAGCGAGAGCCGGCAGGCGCTCGCCCGCCTTGCGCAAGGGGGCGCGTGGCTCAAGCTGTCGGGTTGGTACCGCCTCGCAGCACATGCGCCCTACGACGCGCTGGATGCTCGCATCGGCGAGCTTGCAGGGTTGTTTCCCGCCCGCACGGTGTGGGGCTCCGACTGGCCGCACACGAGTTTCGCGCCAGACGCCTTGCCGGACTATGCGAGCGTCTGGGAGCCGGTTGCCCGCGTCTTCGACGCGGCGCAGCAGGTCGAGATCATGCGTATTTCTCCCGAAGTGCTGTACGGCTGATTCTGCGGAACTCACCCCCCGCGCGCGCATAGGCATTGCGCAGGTGCACGGACATCGCACGCTTCGTGAACGGCGCGCTGGGCGTGCGCGTGAAGTGGTGATGAAGGGGCCGGGAGCTCCTGCCCCTTAACGCAGCGGAGCCATCGTCGGCCCCCTGCGATCCGGCACCCGAGGCTTCGGCTTCACCACGGGTTTCACCGGCGCAGATGGAGACAGGAATTCGTACTTCAGGTCCAGTTCCTGTTTCACTTTCTTCCAATCAGGCACCGGCCCTGTATCTGCATTCCGCAGGCACTTGCCTGCGATGTAGGTCTTCTGCGTCGCGCGCTCGAATTTCAGGAAGAGGCCCGAGACGCTGCCGATGTAGGCATCGATCTCCGCACCGTTCGCGACGCCGATGTCTTCGTCCGAGAAGACATCGGGCTTCATCGTCATCCCGGCGCCTTCGACGTTGGGATGCGTGTGGAAGTAAGCCACGGCCACGGCTTCGGCCCCGACCGGCATGCAGCCCTTGTTCAGCAGCCGATGGCCCGGGTCGACGCTGTTGCGTTCGCCGACGAAGTACGGCGCGACATAGAACTTGGTGTTGAGCTTGCAGATCATGCCGCCGAACTCGTTGCGATTGCCGATCGATCGGATCAGCAGCGCCTGGAGTGCCGCACGGGCGGCGTCCTCGGCCGTGTCGAAAGGCTGGGTGGGCTCGGGGAAGGGCGGAGGGACGTAGGTGGCCATCCCGCGAGTCTGCCGAGTTGAGCGCGGTTTGCCATCTGCCAAATTGGATAGGGCTGGCGGCAAGTCGCGGGCAATCGACCCTCATGATTGTGTTTGGATGAGCGGATCCAACGCGGCCCGTATGCGCCTGATCGCGACTTCATGCCGCAGCGTCTGCGCCCCGCGTCCGTACGTCATGGCCTTGCGGATCAGCCGCAGTTGCTCGCGCTGCAGCTGCGTCTTCAGCCGCCTTGCCCGCAGGCCGAAGGTCCAGCCCGTCTCCCTGCGAACCTTGTAGCGCGACAGCGGCGCGCCGAGCCGAACCCACTCGTCGTCGCGGATCAGTTCGCGCTCGGGCACGAAGTAGGCCGCGAGGGCATGAAGGTAGGTGCCGTTCTCCCGGGCGGCTTCCCGCCAGAAGAGCCAGGCCGCCGCCATCACGGGGATGCCTTTGACGAGGAGCAACAGTGCCATCTCGCCGTACCCGCCGTCGAAGCGGTCCTCCAGCAGCGGCGAGTTCCAGATGAAATGCATCGCCCACGCGAGGGCGAAGCACAGGAAGGCGGCCGCGATCCTCGTCAGCATCGATCGCTCGGGGTGCAGCAGGAACCAGGCGACGCCGAAGGACGCGATCGTCGTGTAGGCCGCGTGGCTCCACAGTCCGCTCAGCAGCCCGCGCGTCAGCAGGTTGAGAAGCACCGGGTACACCTGGTTCTCGAGCGGAAAGTGCATGGAGGCGTTGACGGTGTAGGTCAGGTTCTCGATCACCTGGAAACCCAGCCCCGTCATGGCACCGACGATCAGCACGGAAAGGGAGGTCTGGAACTGGTTGCGCGCGACCAGCACCAGCAGGACGACGCCGGCGAGCTTCAGGAACTCCTCGGTGATCGGGCCCGCGATGGCCGGCCCCCAGGCCGCCACGAAATCCGGCGACACCAGTTTGGCGCACAGGCTCTGGATGGCGATGTTCGCCGGCGCAGCGAAGTAGACCGCGCCCAGGCCGCCCCAAGCAAAGGCCAGCACGAAGGCCTCGGGCGGGTGCTGCTCTAGCAGGTCCAATGTGCGGAAGACGAGAAGAAAAGCCAGCGTGTAGATGCCCCACACGAGCAACCCCAGCAGCGCAGTGACGGGGACGACCCGGAACCCCATGGCGAACATGTTGACCGTGTAGAAAAGGCCGTTGACGATCAGTGCTGCCAGCAGCCAGAACGCGGCGCGATGCGGCTGGAAGAACGAATCGGTGCCGACCGGCCAGTCGCCGCGGTCCTGTTCGAAGACGGGCGGGCTGCTCACTGCGGGGCCTCCAGGTCCATCGACTCCAGCATGCTTCGTGCCTCGGCCAGCGCATCGTTCAGGCCGTCGCTGGCGCCGTAGACGTCGATCTGCACGAGCGATCGGCGCTGGAGGTCGACCACCTGCCAGAACCGGCCGGCGAGCTTCGAGCCGTAGTAGGCAAAGGTCTTGCCCTGCAGGCCCCAGGACGTGACGAAGTCGGACACGTCGCCTTCGATGCGCAGACCCTGGCCGCGCTCCATGAGCCGTTGCTGCCTCATCAGGGGCCCGTCCGGCCCGCCTGCCCATGGCTCCGTGGTCACGAGAAACTTGTGGCCCCCCTTGAACAGCATCAACGACTTGCCTGCCTTGGAGCGGGACACGTCCATCTCCCATCCGTTGGCTGGGACGAACCTGGCCTGGCCGACGGCCACCGTCTGCCCCGCAGCCAACGGCCGGCTGCCGGGCGTGCGGCTGTCCCAGAATGCCAGGCCGCCCACATAGGCGGCAATGGCGAGGAAGACCGCGAGTGCACCGGGCCAGGTGCGGTACGGGATGCGGCGTGACGGCTCGGGCATGCGTTGATCGTGCCACACGATGGTCGGCACCTTGCCCCGGCTTCATGGCAAAGTCTCGGTCATCCTTTGAGTCAAACACTCGTGCCATGGAACAAAAGATCGTAGCTCCCACCCGTGCCGACCTCCGGGCCATTGCGACGCAGCTGATGCATGCGTCGGAGCTGGTGTCCGAAGCAACGGGCCTTGCGTTGGCCGGAACCGTGGCCGATCTGGCTGCCCTGCAGAAGGTTATCGATTCGAAGATCGTCGAGCCGGAAGCCACGTACTCCCTTCAGGCGCTCGGCTTGGCCTTCGGCAAGGTTTTCATCGGCACTCAAGCGAACTACGACTGGTGGATGGTCGAGGACGAGTACGGCAGGGACCCTGCAATCCGGTACAAGCAGACGACGCTCCTGCTGTTCCCCAAGACGATGATCTCCAAGCGGATCGAGGATGGAGAGCAGGTCGATGTCGTCGAGATCTTCGAGGGATTGAAGGAGACGGTTCGGGAGGTTCTGGCTGAGCATTACCCGGACGCCTGATGATGCGGAAGCCACTGAACGCAACTTCGCGCCGTGAGTTCATTGCTCTCAGCTCGGCGGTAGCCCTCGGTGTTGGGGGAGGACTGGCTCCGCTCGCTTCAAGTCTGGCTGCCGAGGGATCGGGGGACTGGGCCGTCGCGCCACCGGAGCGCGAAGGCATGGACGGCGTGGCCCTGCGGAAAATATTGGATGACGCCCGCTCGGTCAATCCGCTGAGGAGCGTGGTGGTCATCAGGAATGGGTCGCTCGTCGCAGAACAATACTATGGCGGTGCTTCGGCTTCCGATCTGCAGGCCATCAATTCCGTCACCAAAAGCGTTGCGTCGATGCTCGTCGGAATCGCACTCCAGCAAGGGAAAATCCCCAGCATCTCGGCAACGATCGACAGTCTCTTGCCCGGTGCCGCGGCGAAGGTGCCGGGCGCGGGTGTCCATGCGATCACGCTCGAACAGATCCTCACCGACACCTCGGGCCTGGTGTATGACTTCCGGACCCAGATGCGGGACCTGGAAGCTGCCGAGGACCCGGTCGAGTTCACGCTGCGTCTGGGGGTCGATGCAACGAAGCCGGCAAGGTGGGTCTACAACGATGCAGCGATATCGTTGATCTCTCCTATCCTCGTTCATGCGCAGGGGATGTCCATCGAAGAGCTTGCGAAACGTGACCTGTTTGGCCCCTTGGGCATCTCCCGGTTTGCAGCCTCGCGGGACAAGGCGGGAAACGTCATGAGCTACAGAGGCCTCAGGTTGCGCGCCCGAGACCTGGCGAAGCTCGCATGGACCATGGCGAACAACGGCCGATGGGGCGACATCCAGGTCGTACCGTCGGACTGGGTCAAGAAGAGCACGAGCTTTCACGTACCGACTACCTGGAGCGCGGCGCCGATGCAGCAGACCGGGTATGGCTACCTGTGGTTCACGGGGCAACTGAGCGGCCACCCGGTCGCGTGGGGGTGGGGCTACGGCGCACAGTTTGCACTGATCGTTCCTTCGCTTCGCCTTGCGGTGACGACGACCGCGACCAACCCCAGCCGTTCCGATGTCGACGATCAAAACAACGCAGTGATGACTGTCGTGGCGCAGATCGTGGCTCTTGCGAGTTGATTGCACCAGAACTCTCACACGGGGCTCACTCTCCGTTCACTAGAGACACCCCGTCCACCGGATTGAGCATCCATTTCGCAACGTCTGCGCCCAACCCGTGAATCACTGCATCCATTGAGCTGCATTCGGTGGTCTCCGCCGTGATACCAACGTATTGGGTGTGCATCTGGCGCAGGCCTTTGAATTGCGCAGCTGGCAGTCCCGGTCGTTCGAGCACAGCATGGATGACCACGATCGTGGGTCCACCGGCGCTGACGGTCACTATGTCCATGATTTCGATCTTCAGCGAAGGGCCGGTCCTCATACCGGTACCTGACGCGGAGAGCAAAACTTCATGCCGCGCCTTCAACTGATCTTGCACCGCCTGACGCAACGGGTCCGGCACGCCGCACGCGTCATCGGATTCAGACATCTGGCGCCCCTGGTAATGCCCGTACACGACTGGCGGCAGTATCACCGTGTTGTAAGCAGCAGGCGCGGGTGGCATTCGCTCAGGCGGCCGGGGATTGTGTGGGTCGCAAGCTGCCAGCATTGAACTCACCGCCATCGCGATGCACGCATTGCGCACGGATTTTCTTGCTGTCATTGATCAACAGGGGAGACGTGAAGAATTCGACCACTGTCTGGCTCTACGCCGGCATGAGTCTTGGCAAAGGCAATGCTGCCAATGGATGGCTTTCTCATCGTGGGTGTTCCTGGTGTCTCGCGTTCGACATGAGCGGCACGCGGAGGCGGGCGAAGCCTGGCGGCGTCGGGACGCGTTTTGTTACATTAGTTTGCGGAGTTGGATGAATTTTGCAGGACCGACTACCTACCTGCCGGGCCAACCGCCCAGTCAAACTAAAGCTACAAGGAAATATAT
>NZ_JBFUHN010000077.1:0-30430 GCF_056402375.1 Variovorax sp. P4_B10
ATGCGGCGTATGCGGATGCATCGGACAAGTCTGTCGCTACTGGCGATGGCAAGGTGCCGCACACGACCGATGCGGTGGTTGCACTGGCGGCGCGCGGCGGCCTCGCGATGGTGGCCGGGCAGCAGCTTCAGATCGTGGCCGGCGAGACTGCCACGCTGGCCAGCGGTGGGGATATCAACCTGGCGCTGGCGGATGTGCTGAGGGTGCACAGCGGACAGGCCATCGGGCTGCTGGCCGGGGCGCAGAAGGCGGATGCCGAGGCGGGGCTGTCGATCATCGCGGGCAGCGACGACCTGGATTTTCAGGCGCAGCACGACGAGCTTCGGGTGCAGGCCAAGGATGGGCTGAAGATCGCGAGTACCGACAAGACCGTGGAGTTCGCGGCGCAGAAGAAGATTCGCATTGCCACTATGCAGGGCGCATCAATCACGCTGCAGAACGGGGACATCACGTTCGAGTGCCCGGGCAAGATTACTTATCACGCGATACAGAGGAAGCTGGCAGGGCCAGTGCAGCAGAGCTATCCGCTTCCGCAGTTCCCGAGCAGCGTGTGCGTGGAGTGCCTGCTCCATGCCATGCAGTCGGGACAAGCATTGGCAGCGAAGAATGGCTAACGTGGAATGGATTGACCCGCCGCCGCACGGCTCGGCCACGCTGATCCAGCAGCGGCTGGCTGCGGAGCCCGTTGCGTCGGGCGCCTACGCGTTGCTGGACATGGCGTTCGCTCCGGAACTGGCGTCGCAATTGAAGCACGCGGCCGGCGCGCATCCGCTCGTGTGTCTCTACACAGATCTGTATAGCGGCCCGGGCCTCGATGCCATTGCTCCGACTCTGCTGGTGCTACCCGCGAATGACGATGATCGACTACCGCTGCTCCAGCGGCTGCTACGCCTGACCAGCGGCAAGCCGATGATGAGCATCATCGCCTCCGACCTATCCGTAGAGGCACTCGCGCTGCATCTGCAGCAGCAGATGGAAGCCGTGACGTCGGACGAAAAGGCTTGGATGCTGCGCCTGGCGGACACCCGATCGTTGCACGCGCTGCTTGAGGTGTTCACACCCCTTCAACGAGAACGGCTTCTGGCGGGCATGAAGCACTGGCACTACCTTGGGCGCGACGGGCAACTCGTGTCCGTATCCGGTACGTCACCACAGGCGGCGCCGGACATCAAGCCCTACCAATTGGAGGACCGCCAGCATCAACGGCTGCAGCGCCTGGCACTGCCGGACGCCCTGCTCTTCAACATCGTACGGCGCCCTGATCTGTTCGGCCAGCTGCACGGGCGAGTCTCCGTTGCGCATGCGTGCATTGAGGATGCTCTGGAACGAATGACACCGGCCACCGAGCTCCACGACGCAAAGCTCTATGGCGCCGTGATTTCGGCTCTCTCCGAACAACAGCTGATCCTGGACGAGGTGGTCTGACGCATGCAGAGAATCCGCGCATTGAAAACGTTGCTGCTCGCGCTATTTTCCGTACTGCAGGTCAGCACCTTGATTACGGGTTGCGACGCCAAGGACACATCGCCTCCCAAGGTGGTAGCAGCGAGCGAGGGCATCGGCTTGCAGGTCGAGGGGCTGAACTACTCCGGGATCCCTGTCGGCGTGTTCTATGTGAACGACCAATGGGCTGGAAACGTCGGCACTTATGCCGGCGGCGGTGGAACAGCGACCGCCATTGGCCTGCCTGAACTTTGGCATCCCGATCTCAAGGTCACCATCAAGTGGCGCAACGACGTGTTGTATGCGAAGGACCCCAAAGGCCTGTACACCAATGTCGTCGACATTCCCCGATATGAAGGCCTGAAGGGTGGCGTCTTCTGGGTCGCATTCCTGCCCAATGACCAGATAAAGGTCTTTGCGTCGCAGTATGCCCCTGGGCATCCCCAGTTTCCCGATCCCGAACTCATCAATCCACGGCAGTACTGTCTGATCCGCCCGACATGCCATGACAAGTTTTATCCGGGAGAGCGCGTCCCCGAGGCATGGGAAACCTTGCCGATTGCATTGCAGCCTTCGCCCCCTCCAACTCCTGCCGCGGTCGCTCCACCGCCGAAGGAGCGCGAAGAAAGACCCAAGCGATGACCATCAGCAAAGCACTTGAACCCATCAGCGAAGACCCATTGGCCCTGACCAAGGCGCAAAAGGCGCTCTGTCTGGCGCAACAGTCTTCGACGGCCAACCTCCCGTGCAGCAAGGAGTTGCACTACGGTTTCTTCTTTGATGGCACCAACAACAATCGCTTGCGCGACACGCCAAACGAGAGTCAGAGCAATGTGGCTCGGCTCCACGACGTTTTCGACGCCAATCCTGCAGAGCATCGCCGCATATACGTCGCCGGCGTGGGAACGCCGTTTCTGGCTGAAGTCGGCGACAGTGGCCTAGGCGCCGCAGCCAATGCGGGACTCGGTGCGGGATGGGGAGGCGAAGCCCGCATCAACTGGGCACTCCTGCAATTGCACGACTCGCTGTACAGGCATTTCTTCAGTGCGAACTTCAGCACCTCGCTCGGCACCAGCGACATCGCCACAGTCAAAAAGATGTCCGCCGACATCAACATGTCCCCCGGAGCCATCCGCAATCTCGGCAAGAGCGAAGTGCAGATGCTGCGCGAAGTAGGTCTGACCGACAAGTTGGGAAATATTCTCGATACAACCGTCACGTCTGTGCGAGACAAGGTGCGCGGCGACGTACTCCGGGAGCGCCGTCAACAGCTGTGGAACAAACTAAGCAGCTTGGTCCAGCAGCGCAAACCCAAGCTGGAGAAGCTGTGCATCTCGGTCTTCGGCTTCTCACGCGGTGCGGCTGAAGCGCGCGCTTTCTGCAACTGGTTGAGCGATGCGGTGGACCCCGACTTCACCCTCGCCGGACTCAAGGTCGAGATCGTTTTTCTCGGCATTTTCGACACAGTTGCCTCGGTTGGGTTGGCACAAAGCGCGTTGATCCGGGACGGGCATGACGGCTGGGGGCGTCCAAAGGATCTTGCCGTCCCCGCCTACGTCAAACGATGCGTGCATCTCGTGTCCGGACATGAGGTGCGTGGCTCGTTCCCGCTGGATCTGGCGGGCGGCGACGGCATTGAAGTGGTTTACCCAGGCGTGCATTCGGACGTTGGTGGCGGCTATCCACCGGGAGAGCAGGGGCGCGGGTGCGCGACGGGTCCAACGCTCAAGGCGAACGACAGTGCGAAGCTCTCGCAGGCACCGCTGTGCCACATGTTTCGCGAGGCCGTCGCGGCCGGAGTGCCGTTGAATCCCAATGCGCCGGGCGTGACGCAGGAAATGCGCGATGCCTTCAAGATAGCGCCTGCGTTGCGCGAAGCCTTCAATGCCTATGTAGCGGCCGTCAAGCCACTGCTCGGCGACGGCATCAGTACGCCCGCGGCCATGCAGACCCACTACGGGCTCTATGTACGCTGGCGTCGCCTGCGCCTCGGACCGACGGGGGCGGAAGCCCTCGAAACACAAGACTTTCTCAAGCGCGCCAAGCAATTCAAGTACGGACAAGACTACACCGACTTGACGCTTGCCAACGCCGAACTCAGAGACGAATGGAAAGCCGTCAAGAAAGATGAGAACAACCCCCTTTATGAGGACACTTGGCTCGGCGCACTCTTGCGGAAAAGCTCCGTCTCGTCATACCTGACCGACTGGGTGTGGGGCGAAAAAGTGCGCCAGTGGAACGACGTTCGACGGCACTGGAACAGCCCTGACCCGCTGCCCTCGGCCGTCGCCCGATTGCTGGACGACTACGCCCATGACTCGCGCGCCTGGTTCAAGCCGACGGGTGAAACCAATGAATCAACCTGGCGCGCGAAGCAAACAGAGCGCATGGCGCAGCTCGAAGCCAAGGATGCCGCCAACAAGGAGGGGGAACGCAGGAATCGCGCGATTCTCGATGCCGCTCAAGAGGCGGCACGCAAGGGCCGGCCCGTTTACGCCCCCACGATCTCTCCGCCGCCGCCCGCCCTGACCAAGCAGGAACTCGACGATCTGACGGCCTACCGAAGGGACAAGACACTCCCGACCGAAACCGGCTCCCGCGAACCCAGCTCGATCTGGGGCTACCTGCGCTGGCGCACGCTGTACCGAAACGGTGTGGCGTTGACGAACAAGGAACGCCTGGACGCCTACATTTCGGCGCAACCGCCAATGGAACCTCCCCCCATGGATGCGGAAGGGATGCAGCAGATCATGAACACCAAGGGCATCGGGGACATATTCAGCGGTATGCGTTGAGGGGTGGCAATCCACCCACCCATCGTTGCCGCCAACCGAAACGAGCATGGACCATGAGCGGTCTTGTCAATGCCGCATCGAGGCCCGGTCTCCGCAACACACGCAGGTACGGCTTTTGGCCAAGTGCGTTGGCAATTGCGTCCTGCGCACTGCTGGCCGGTTGCGGGGAAAAAATGGTGCCGGCGTCGGTGGGGGGGTACAACCACATGAGCGACTGGAGCATCCTCGGTTTCACAGTCGGTGATGCCGGAGGGCCGAACTTGATGCCCGAAAGCGGAAATTCGGGCAGCTCTTGCTGCGCGAGCATTCCCAAACACTGGCATCCCGGTATGAAAGTCACAGTGGCGTGGAGCTACGCCACCAGAAAAGGCGGCCCCACACCCCCTCCGCCCCAGGAGGCTGTAGTTGAAATCCCGGAGTACTCCGAACGAACGGGGAACATTCAGGCGCACTTCTATCCGAACCACAAAATCAAGGTCGTGGTCTCCAACTACGGCATCGAGCACCCGCGCTATCCCATGAACGAGCAGGACAAGCTCCCGTGGGAGACCAGCAAGCAACTGATCGAGTACGAGAAACAAGGGAAAGGGCGTTGAGCCCATGAACAAAGACGAGTTCATCAAGCTCGCTCAAGCCATTGCGGCAAGCATGAAGCGGCGGTCCGGTCAGTTGCTGCGTTGCTATCGACACATCGGAAGGCTGCACACAATGAACCGCACCACGACCTTGGCACTTTGCATACTGGTGCTGGCGGCTTGCAGCAGCAAGGAGCGGACGCCTGAAAGCTACAGCGCCAACATCAGCCCGTACAACCACACAGGCGACCACATCGAAGCTTATGTAGACGGCACGTTCGGCGGTCATTCGAGCGCCTACGGTGGTGGCGGAAGCTTTGTGTGCTGCATCTCCTATCCCGCCAAATGGCGTCCTGACCTCACCRCCAAGGTGAGATGGGCGACCTCCAGCGGCATTCCAGGTGACAGGCGACCTGAGGCCTATGTTCAGTACTGGCACGAAAAAATCGTCCCGATCGAAAAATATGACGTGCCAGGTGGCACGCTCAACGTGCACTTCCTCCCCGAAAGCGAGGTTCGGCTGATCATCTCCAACAAGGGGGCTGGTGCCAAAGACTACCCCGGTCCCGCCTACCCGGTGAGGCCGTCAAACTGAAAATGATCACCCGAGACGCGTTGAACCTGCGCCCCTGATCGGTGGCTGACGGCCCACCGCCGTCGCGCGCGGCTCACCGACGCGAGAACTTCTTCGCTATCCTGCCGACTGGCCAAGACGAAGGACTCGATTTTGCAAACGCCCCCCGCCACTCAAGCCGCGATGGAACACGATTTCGGCGCCATTGCCGACCTGGTTCGCCTCCACGCCCAGCACACGCCCGACCATGCCGCGCTCGCGGACGCGCAGCATGCGCTGAACTACGGCGCGCTCGATGCGCTGATGGACCGCATCGCCGCCAGCCTGCAGCGCGACGGCCTCAAGGCCGGCGACGCCATCGCGGTCTGCGCGTCGTCGTCGGTGAACTACGCGGCGGTGTTCCTGGGCGCGCTGCGCGCGGGTGTCGCAGTCGCGCCGCTGGCGCCCGGCTCCACGGCCGCCAGCCTGGCCCGCATGATCGAGGACGCCGATGCGCGCATCCTGTTCACCGACGCCTCGGCCGCCGACGTGGTCGGCCCCGCGAAGGAAGGCGGCATTCCGCGCGTCGCGCTCGACGGCTCTTCGGCGGGGCGCGACTTCGCAGGCTGGCTTGCCCCGGCGGGCGCCAGGCCCACGGCCGTCGAGGTGCAGCCCTCGTGGGCCTTCAACATCATCTATTCCTCGGGCACCACCGGCGAGCCCAAGGGCATCGTGCAGGGGCACGGCATGCGCTGGTCGCACGTGCAGCGCGGCGCCAAGTACGAGTACAGCGCCGACACGGTCACGCTGCTGTCGACGCCGCTCTACTCCAACACCACGCTGGTGGTGTTCTTCCCCACCATCGCCTTCGGCGGCTGCGTGGTGCTGATGCCCAAGTTCGACGCCGGCGGTTACCTGCAGCTGGCCGAACAGCGCCGCGTGACGCACACCATGCTCGTGCCGGTGCAGTACCAGCGGCTGATGGCGCACCCACGCTTCGACGCGCACGACCTCTCGTCGTTCCAGTACAAGTTCAGCACCAGTGCGCCCTTCAACGCCGCGCTCAAGGCCGACGTGCTCAAGCGCTGGCCGGGCGGGCTGATCGAGTTCTACGGCATGACCGAAGGCGGCGGCACCTGCATCCTCGAGGCGCACCTGCACCCGACCAAGCTGCACACCGTGGGCCAGCCGGCGCCGGGCAGCGACATCCGGCTGATCGACGACGAAGGCAACGAGCTGCCGCGCGACGACATCGACGCCGCCGGCGAAGTGGTGGGCCACTCGGCCGGCATGATGACGGGCTACCACCGCCAGCCCGCGAAGACGCGCGAGGCCGAGTGGTTCGACGCCACGGGCAAGCGCTTCATCCGCACGGGCGACGTGGGYCGCTTCGATGCCGACGGCTTCCTCACGCTGTTCGACCGCAAGAAGGACATGATCATCAGCGGCGGCTTCAACATCTACCCGAGCGACCTCGAAGCCGTGCTGCGCGGGCATGCGGCGGTGGCGGACGTGGCCGTGGTCGGCGTGCCCTCCGAGCAATGGGGCGAGACGCCGGTGGCCTTCGTGGTGCGCCGCGAGGGCGACACCACCACCGATGCTGCACTGCTGCAATGGGCCAACGACCAGCTCGGCAAGACACAGCGCCTGGCGCGCCTGAGCTTCATCGATGAGTTGCCGCGCAGCGCGATCGGCAAGGTGCTCAAACGCGAGTTGCGTGACCTTGTCGGCCGCTGAAGCTGCGACGCCGTCGCCCGAAGAGCACGGCGGCGGCAACGGCCTGCTCTGGGTGCTGGTCGCCGTCGCGGCCGTGTTCGCGTTCCTGCGCCCGCGCGCGCCGATGGACTGGCTGAAGCTGGTCGACTGGCAGACCGTGGGCGCGCTCGCGGGGCTGCTCGCCATCACGCAGGGCGTGGAGAAAAGCGGCATGCTGCAGGCCGCCGCGCAGCGCCTGCTCGCACGCACGCACAACCAGCGCAGCCTGGCGATGCTGCTGACCGCGAGCGCGGCGTTTCTCTCCGCGCTCGTGACCAACGACGTGAGCCTGTTCCTGCTGGTGCCGCTGACGCGCGTGCTCGCCAACCAAGCGCACCTGCCGCTCGCGCGGCTCGTGGTATTGGAGGCATTGGCCGTCAATGCGGGCTCGGCGCTCACGCCCATCGGCAATCCGCAGAACCTCTACCTGTGGCACCGCTCGGGCGAGGGCTTCATCGCCTTCATGGGCATGATGGGGCCGACGGTGGCGGTGATGCTGTTCTGGCTCTTCGTCGCGGTCTGGCTGCTGGTGCCGCGCACGCCCATCGCGCTCAAGCCCGAGACCGAGGCGGCGCCGGTGCAACCGCGCCTGCTGGCACTGGCGGGAGTTCTGTTCATCGGCTTCGTGGTCGCGCTCGACCGGCATTGGCTGCTGGCCGGCCTGGGCGTGGTGTTCGGCGTGTTCCTGGTGTCGTATCCGCGCGTGCTGCGGGGCATCGACTGGGCCTTGCTCGCGATCATCGCGCTGATGTTCGTGGACCTGCGGCAGCTGGCCGAGCTGCCCGCCATCGCCGCACTGCTCGGCCACTGGCCGATCACCGAAGGGTGGCGCGCCTACCTCGCGGCCATCGTGACTTCGCAGTTCATCAGCAATGTGCCGGCAGCGATCCTGCTGGACGGCCACGTGCACGACCTGCCCGCGCTGGCGGCGGGGGTGAGCGTGGGCGGCTTCGGCTGCGTGCTGGGCTCGCTGGCCAACCTGATCGCGCTGCGGCTCGCGAAGCTGCCGAACGGCTTGCGCGAGTTTCACCGCATCAGCATCCCTTTCCTGCTGGTGTGCGCGGCCTCGGCGCTGCTGCTGCGGCTGGGGTGACAGGCGGGGAACCCGGGAAGACAATCGGCCCGAGCCCACCATGCACACGCCCGCCACCCACACCCTTTCGCTGCGCGACTACGGCACCTCGCGCGGCAGCCATGCGCACGATCACTTCCAGGTGCTGATCGGCCTCGACGGCGTGCTGGAGATCGAGGTCGAAGGCCGCGGCGCCGGCATCGGCGTCGGCGAGGCGCAGGTGGTCGCGCCGGGCGACCGGCACGACTTCGAGGCACGCGGCCGCGGCAGCGTGTGCCTCGTGCTCGACACCACCCATGCGCCGTGGGCCCGGTGCGCAGAGCGCGCGCCGGCCTGTGCGCCGCAGCTGCATGCGCTGGCGCGCTACCTCGCGCATGGCATGAAGCAACCCGCGCAGTCCGCGCTTGCGTTGCAGCATGGCCCCGCGCTGCTGCTCGAAGCCTGGAGCCCCGCGCCTTCGGCAGCGGACACGCGCCGCCGCCGCATCGACTGGCGGGCGCTCACGGCCTGGGCGCGGGCGCGGTGGCACGAACCGCTGACCGTCGCCGATCTGGCCGCCGTCGCCTGCCTCAGCGTCAGCCAGTTCGCACAGCGCTGCCGCGACGAACAGGGCATGGGCGCGATGCACTGGCTGCGCATGCTGCGGCTGGCGCACGCGCGCGAACTGCGGCTGGAGGGCATGGGCGTCGCGGAAACAGCCCGCCGCACGGGCTACCGGTCGCCCTCGGCGCTCACCGCCGCGCTGCGCCGCCTCGATTCCTGACAAGACCGTCGTTGCGCGACGATGGACCGGCGTCGCTCGACGACCGGCCGGCTTAGCCTCGGCCCTCATGTCGTCCACCTTCTACGCCCTGCTGGCCATCGCGCTCTGGGCCACGCTCGCCTCGCTCGGGACCGCCCTCTCGCACCTGCCGCCCTTTCTGCTGACCGGGCTCGCGCTGATCGTCGGCAGCGTGCCGAGCTGGCCGCTCGTGCTGCGCGACCCCGCCGCGTGGCGGGTGCCGCCTCGCACGTTGGCGCTGGGCATCTACGGCCTGTTCGGCTTTCACTTTCTGCTGTTCATCGCGCTGCGGCATGCGCCACCGGTCGAAGCCAACCTCGTCAACTACCTGTGGCCGCTGTTCATGGTGGTGCTGGCGCCGGTGCTGCTGCCGGGCCTGGCGCTGCGGCCGCTGCACGTGGTGGCGGCGCTGCTGGGGTTTGCGGGCGCGGCGGCCGCGATCCTCGGCACCCGCGATGGCGCCACGGCCATCCACGGGCACTGGGGCTTCCTGCCGGCACTGGGCTCGGCCCTCGTCTGGGCGAGCTATTCGCTCTGGACGAAGCGTGTCACGGCGTTTCCGACGTCGGCCATCGGACTGTTCGGCCTGGTCTCGGGCCTGCTCTCGCTGGCCTGCCACGCCCTGCTCGAGCCTTCGGTGGCGCTGTCCGGCAAGGACTGGCTGCTGGTCCTGCTGTGCGGCCTCGGCCCGCTCGGTGCGGCTTTCTTCGTGTGGGACATGGCGCTCAAGCGCGGCGACGCACGGCGCATCGGCATCCTGAGCTACCTCACACCCCTGGGCTCGACGGCGCTGCTGCTGGCCGTGACGGGCCGGCCGCTGACATGGACCATCGCACTGGCCGCCCTGCTCATCATCTCGGCGGCCCTCATGGGCACGCGCGCCCACTGAAGCCTGCGTCCGACAGGGCAGCGTCTTTTTTCTGGCATAGAGTGGAGGCTCAGGAAAAAAGGAGCCCCTCATGGACAACAAGAACAAGAACGACGATTTCGAGATCACGCCCAAGCTGGCGTTCGACCTGAACCTGGCGCTGTACCTCGACCTGGTGGCCGCGCTCGAAGGCGCGGGCGCCATCACCTACCGCCAGATGGCGGCCCGGGTGCTCAACATCAGCATGGACGCCCGCGACGACGGCGAAACCGGCCTGTCGACGGTGCTCGAAGGTATTGCCAAGGGCTTCGCAGGCCGGGGCGACGGCCTGTCGATCGAGCTGCTGAAGGCCGCGCGCGGCCTGCGCGAGGACGACGCGATGGGCGACATTCCCATGCGCCCCGGCGAAGGCTGAACCCTTCAGTCTTGCGCGACCTGAAGGATCAGCTTGCCGAAGTTCTGCCCGGCAAACAGCTTGTTGAGCGACTCGGGGAAGGTGTCGAGGCCCTTCACGATGTCTTCCTTGCTCGTCATGCGCCCGTCCTTCAGGTAGCCGGCCATCTCGGCGATGGCGATGTGGTACCGGTCGGCATAGTCGAACACCACGATGCCTTCCATGCGCGCCCGGTTCACCAGCAGGCTCAGGTAGTTCCTCGGCCCGGCGCCCGGCATGCTGTTGGCGTTGTTGTACTGGCTGATGGCGCCGCAGATGATGACGCGGGCCTTGCGCGCGAGCCGCGCCAGGACCATGTCGAGGATCTCGCCGCCGACGTTGTCGAAGTAAATGTCCACGCCCTTCGGGCAATGTTCCTTCAGGCCCGCGCGCACCGCGCCGTCGCCGGCCTTGTAGTCGATGCAGGCGTCGAAACCCAGTTCCTTCACCACCCATTCGCACTTGGCTGCACCGCCGGCAATGCCGACCACGCGGCAGCCCTTGAGCCTGGCCAATTGGCCCACGGTCTGCCCGACGGCACCGGCCGCGCCGGAGATCACGACGGTTTCGCCCGGCTTGGGCTGGCCCACGTCCATCAGGCCGAAGTAGCCGGTCATGCCCGGCATGCCGAGCACGTTGAGCCACTGGCCGATGGTGCCGACCGTCAGGTCGATCTTCACCAGGCCGTTGCGCTTGATCTGGTCCTGCGGGATCAGGATGTATTCCTGCACGCCGAGCGTGCCGTACACGGTGTCGCCAACCGCGAACTGCGGGTTCTTCGAGGCAATGACGCGGCCGACGCCGCCGGCACGCATCACCTCGTCGATGGCGACGGGCGGAATGTAGCTCTTGGCATCGTTGAGCCAGCCGCGCATGGCGGGGTCGAGCGACAGCGACAGCGTCTTGACCAGCACCCCGCCCTCGGCCGGCTCGCCGACGGGTTCGGTGGTGAATTTCCAGTTCTCGCGGGTGGCCGTGCCCTCGGGGCGTTTGGCGAGGCGGACCTGGTGGTTGGCGAGTGGGCTGCTCATGGTGTCTCCTTGAATGACGGACGCTGGCACGGACGCGCATCGTAGCCGCGCACCGCGCGCCGGCTGGCAGCGCAGGCGACAGCGCAAGACACCGCTGGCGCCCCTACATCCGAACGACGATCTGCAGGCCGGGATGCGCGTTGCGCAAGGTCAGGACACCGCCGTGCGCCTCGGCGATCAGCCGGCACAGGTACATGCCGAGGCCGACACCACCGGTGGCACGCGCCCGCGCGCCATCGGTGCGGTAGAAGGGCTCGGTCAGCCGCTCGAGCTGTGCTTCTTCGACACCAGGGCCGTAGTCCCGCACCTCGAGCTCGACGCCCTGCACCTGGCCGTCCAGCACGGCGCGCAGCGACACGCAAGGCGGCCGGGGCGCGTCGGTGCTGTAGCGCAAGGCGTTGTCCAGCAGGTTGCGCACCAGGAGGCGGATGCGCATGCGGTCGATCGAATGCGGCGGCAGCCCTTCCGCCAGGTCGAGGTGCACGTTATGCGCACCCTGCATCTCGGCCACGATCTCGCGCACCAGCGCGGCCAGGTCGACCGGCTCGCGCAGCAGCGCCACATGCGGGCTCGCGAGGCGTTCGCTTTCGAGCAGGTCGCTGATCAGGTCGCGCATCTCGTTCAGATCGCGCAGCAGCGCCTCGCGCTCGGCCTGCCCCTCGGACGTGGCGGGCAGCAGCTCGGCGTTGAGCCGTGCCCGCGTGAGCGGCGAGCGCAGCTCGTGGCTCAGCGCGAGCAGCAGACCGCGCTTGGCATCGAGCATGGCCTGGATGTCGTCGGCCATGGTGTTGATGTGCTGCGCGAGGTCGCCGATGTCGTCGTTGCGGCGGATCGGAATCGGCTGCTTGAACTCGCCTCGGCCGAAGCGCTGCGCGCCTTCGCGGATGTCGATCAGCGGCCGCAGCAGGTGGCTCACATAGGCATAACCCAGCAGCACGCACGACAGCAGCACGCCGAGCGTGGCCCAGCCGGTCGCGCGCGGCGCCAGCTGCCAGAGCTTGGGCGCCCAGCCGAAGATCACGCGGTGGCCGTCGGCCGTGGGACGGATGAACCACTTGTCGCCCCCGAACACATCTTCCCGGTCGTGCATCCAGCCGCCGGGGCCGTTCGCGCCGCCGGGATTGGAGTCCCAGTTGACCTTCGGGCCGACGATGCGGACGGTGATCGGCAGCCGGGCCACCAGCGCCTGCGCGCGCGCCACGTCGGGCGGCGTGCCGATCTCGGCGACGAGCCGGTCGGCATAGTCGACCAGCATCGGCTTCGCGGCCTCGGCCCAGCCGGTGGAGAAGGCTCTCTTCATGCCGCCCATGAACACCGCAGCCATCACCAGCGCCAGCATCACGAACATCATCACCAGCCGGATGCGCAGCGAGCGGCGCCAGCGGCGCTTGCCCTGCACCTTCTCGTGCCACTGCTCATGCCATTGCCTGTGCCACTCCGCGCGGCGGCAGGCTATCTCGCGCCACGCCTTGCGGTAGCCTCCCCGTCGAAATTTCATGCGGGCTCGCTGCGCGCGACAGCCAGCGCATAGCCGGCATTGCGCAGGGTCTTGATGCAGTCCAGCGGCTCGAGCTTCTTGCGCAGGCGGCTCACCACGATGTCGACCGCGCGCGTATAGAGTTCGGCCTCGTGGCCGCGCAGGCGGTTCAGGATGTCGTCGCGGCTGAACACCTTGCCGGGTTCAGCCGCCAGCAGCGCGAGCAGTTCGAACTCGGTGCCGGTGAGCTCCACGCGCTCGCCGTGGCGCAGCACCTGGCGCCGGTCGAGGTCGATCGACAAACCGTCGAACACGCGATGCTGCGCGCCATTGCCGTTGGCCGCAGGCGGCGTGCTGCGCTGGCGCCGCAGGATGGTCTGCACGCGCGCCACCAGTTCGCGCGGCTCGAAGGGCTTGGGCACGTAGTCGTCGGCGCCGAGTTCGAGGCCGACCACGCGGTCCATCACCTCGCCGCGCGCGGTGAGCATCACGATGGGGATGTCGCTCTCCTTGCGGATCTCGCGGCACAGCGCAAAGCCGTCCATCTCGGGCAGCATCACGTCGAGGATGGCCGCGTCGTACTGCCCGGCGCGCAGCTTGGCCAGCCCCTCGCTCGGGCGCACTGCGCTCTCGAGCGTGCAGCCGAAGCGTGCGAAGTAGGTGGTCAGCGGCGCGGCGAGGTGTTCGTCGTCGTCGATCAGCAGGATGCGCGGCATGACGGGATTGTGCCTCCTGGCAAACATGTGGCGGATGACTTCGCTCACCATCAGACCGGACGGCATCGCACCGCCACAGTCAGGCCCGCCACCAGCATGGAAAGCAGCAGCGCGTGATAAACGACATCGGGCACCGTGTGCGGACCGATGCCGAGCACGATGGTGAACAGGCCGACCAGCGTGCCGAGCAGCGCAAAGCCCTGGCCGAAGATCGCGGCCCGGCGCGCGCCCGCGGGGCGCAGCCAGGTCTCGACCGAGGCCAGCACCAGCACCGTGGCGATCACCGCCTCGGCGGTGCGGGCCTGCGGATGCGCATAGCCCGGCACGAGCAGGCCGGCATGCACCATCGACGCGATGCCGAGCGTGAGCGCCTCGACCAGCATCCAGGCGCGCGCGACCTGCGGGCGCAGCACGGGGGCGGTATCGCTCATCACCATGGATCGGCCCGGCCGATACGGCCCAGGTGCGTGTGGCCGAAGCCCGACGCGTACTTGAGCCCGTAGCCCAGCGCGCGATCGAGGCCGATGTGCGCGCACCAGATCAGTCCGCCGGCCACCGCCCATGGCATCGCCGCGAGCACGCCGAACGCGAGCAATGCGACAGGGCCGACGTACGAATGCGCCGCGTTGTAGAGCGCCGCACCGACGCGTGGGCCCGCCAGGTAGCCGAGCAGCGAAAGATCGGGCACGAGCAGCCAGAGCGCGAACACGCCCCAGCCCGCGCCGAACTGCGCATAGGCAGCCAGCGATACGACGAGCACCACGGCGCCTTCGAGCCGCAGCAAGGCACGAACCCCGCCCGCGACGGCCTGCTCGTGGGACACCGTGGAACCGGCTTCGCCGGTCCACTGGTGTCGCCCCCTCGAAGGGGATAGGCGAAGCGACACGAAGTGCGCGAAGCCTGGGGGTGAGTCAATTTCACCCACGATGGCTCCAGCGGCGCCCGCCACGGTCCATGAAGTCGCGCACCTTCTGCTGCTGCGCGACGTTCAGGCTGTCGAAGAAGTCGGCGGCGGCCGCAATGATTTCGGGGCTGCCGTTGCGCACGGCGGTGGTCTTCTCTTCGACGAGCCGCGTGGCGCCGGCCTGGTCGAGCTTGTTGCCCGCGAACAGCGCCTTGAACTGCGAACGCGGATCGCCCGAGCCGCCGGCGCCGCGCATGGCTTCGCGCTGCGCCTGCAGCTTCTCGGCCAGCACGGTGAGCTTCTGCTTTTGCGAAGCATCGAGTTCGAGCTTGCTGCCGACGCGTTCGACCATCTTCGCGCGGAACTCGGCGCTGTCGCCGCCCCAGCCATGACGGTGCCCGGCACAGCCGACGATGCTGCCAGCCACCACCGCCGCGCCGGCGAAACCGAAGAGAGTGCGTTTGATCCAGTGCTTCATGATGTTCCTTGCTCGCCCCAGGCTTGCCCACTTCGTGTGGCGCTGAAGGGGCGTGGTTGATTAGAGTTTGCTGCTGTTGCTGCGCGCAGCTTCGGCGCGCGCGTCGACGGGGTTCTGCATCGTCGAGATGACCTTGCTGTTCACGCGCGAACCCGAGGTCACGTTCTGGTCGGGTGCGGCGGCGGTGCGCACGGCCTCGGCCACGACGCGGGCACGGTCGGTCGAGATCGCCACGGTTTCAGGGCCGCGCGAGCCGCGCACGACGTTCTGGTCCGGTGCCGACGCGGTGCGCACGGCCTCGGCGCCGACCTCGGCACGGCTCTTGGCCGAGACCGCAGGTTGCACGCCGTCGTAGCTCTCGGCCTTGGCACCGGCTGCGGCGAGCATGGCGAACGAACCGACGGCAACGATCTGGGTCAGGGAGAAGGACTTCATGATGCAAACCTTTCAGGGAAGTTGAGGAGCCCTGATCGTGCGTGCGGCGGTACGACAAGTCCTTTCACCGCAGTTTCGGCATGTATCGATTTATTTCGCTCGCCCCCAGGCTGCGCGCACTTCGTGTCGCTTCGCCCCCCTACCGGGGGCAACACCAGCGGCCCGGCGGAGCCGGTTCCGCGGTGTTTCGCGAAGGGGTGTGAGGCTTTTTTGGGGCTGTCAGCCTGCGAGGGCTGACGCGGGGTCGTCGGACTCGAGGACGTTTTTTGCCCAGGCTTCGAGCTTGCTGGTGTCGGCGCGCAGCACTTCCTGCTTGACCGCGAGGATGCGCGAGGGGTGCATGGAGAAGCTGCGCAGGCCCAGGCCGAGCAGCAGGCGGGTGAAGGCCACGTCGCCGGCCATTTCGCCGCACACGGCCACGCCCTTGCCCTGGCGGCGGCACTCGGCGATGGTGTCGGCCACCAGCTTCAGCACCGCGGGGTGCGCGGGATCGTAGAGGTGGGCCACCGACTCGTCGGCCCGGTCGATCGCCAGCGTGTACTGGATCAGGTCGTTGGTGCCGATCGACAGGAAGTCGAAGTATTTGAGGAAGGTCTTGAGCGTGAGCGCGGCAGCCGGTATCTCGATCATGGCGCCGAGCTTCAGGGGGCCGTATACCGCGCCGCGGTTGTCCAGCTCGGCGCGCGCGAAGTCGATCAGCGAGAGCGTCTGGCGGATCTCGCTCGCATGCGCGAGCATAGGAATCAGCAGGTGGATCTCGCCGTGCGCCGCCGCGCGCAGGATGGCGCGCAGCTGCGTGAGGAACATCGCCGGATCGGCCAGGCTCCAGCGAATGGCACGCAGGCCGAGCGCGGGGTTCAGGTGCTCCTGCTTGCTGCCCGACTTGCTCTCGAGCTGCTTGTCGGCGCCCACGTCGATGGTGCGGATCGTGACGGGCATGCCCTGCATGCCTTCGACCGCACGCTTGTAGGCCTGGTACTGCTCTTCCTCGTCGGGCAGGCGGGTCTGGCGCGCCGACGACTCGCGGCCCATGAAGAGGAACTCGCTGCGGAACAGCCCGACGCCCACCGCACCGGCCTTGACGGCGCCGACCGTGTCTTCGGGCATCTCGATGTTGGCGAGCAGTTCGACGCGCTGGCCGTCGAGCGTGACGGCGGGCTTGTGGCGCAGCCGCGCGAGCCGGCCGCGCTCGAGGTCGCCCTGGCGCTGCTTGAAGCCGTACTCGGCCAGGATGATCGGCGAGGGGTCGATGATCATCACGCCGGCGTCGCCGTCGATGATGACCCAGTCGTCCTGGCGCACCAGTTGGCTCGCGGTGCGTGCGCCGACGATGGCCGGAATGTCCATGCTGCGCGCGACGATCGCGGTGTGCGAGGTGCGTCCGCCCACGTCGGTCACGAAGCCGGCGAACACGCTCTTCTTGAACTGGAGCATGTCGGCCGGCGAGAGGTCGTGCGCGATCAGCACCAGCGGCACGTCGATGCCGTCGCCCGCGGTGGGGTCGTCGTCGTCATCGGTCGTGGCGGCGCGCTTGCGGCGCGGCGGGCTGGGCGCGAGCACCGCGGCCGTGCCTTTCATGCGGTGCAGCAGGCGCTCGACCACCTGCTCGAGGTCGGCCTTGCGCTCGCGCAGGTACTCGTCCTCCATCTCGTCGAACTGGCGCGCAATGATTTCGAGTTGCGTGGTCAGCGCCCACTCGGCGTTGTAGAGCCGGTCGGTGATCCAGTGCTTGACGCCGCCCGTGAGCGCCTCGTCCTGCAGGAGCATCTGGTGCACTTCGAGCAGCGCCGCGAGTTCGTGCGGTGCGTCGTTCGGCCCCATCAGCGCGACGCTGGTCTGCAGCTTCGCGAGCTCGTCGGCAACGGCGTTGCGCGCAGTGCGCACGCGGTCGATCTCGGTCTCGATCTCTTCGGGCTTGATGAAGTAGTGGGCCACGTCGATGCGGCTCGACACCACCAGCACCGCGCGCCCGATGGCAATGCCACGGGCAACTGGGAGGCCGTGGACTGCGAAAGTCATGACCTGCTACGCCTCGGTGCCGGCGCCAGCGCACGGCGCAGGCGAATCCGCGAGATACCGTCGAACCGGCTTTGCCGGACGGCCGGCGTCGCCCCCTGGAAGGGGACTGGCGTCTACACGGAGTGACAAAACCTGGGGGGGAGCCATTTCATTCGCCTTCGCCGAACTTGTCGTCCATCAACTGGACGATGGCGTTCATCGCTTCTTCTTCCTGAGAGCCGTTGGTCTCGAGTTCGACGGTCGCATCGAGGCCGGCCGCCAGCATCATGACGCCCATGATGCTCTTGGCATTGATGCGGCGGTCGCCGCGCGAGAGCCACACCTCGCAGGGGAAGCTGCCTGCGAGCTTGGTCAGCTTGGCCGATGCGCGTGCATGCAGGCCCAGCTTATTGCTGATGGTCACGGATTTCTTGATCACTGTGCTTTCTTTTTGCCTGGTTCTGGGGAGCCGCCACCGCGACCTGCATGACACCCGCGGTGCCACCCGCGATGGCGCGCTGCACCAGCGTGTCGAGCGGTTCGTGGCGGTAGGTGACGGCGCGCAGCAGCATCGGCAGGTTGACGCCGGCCACCAGCCGCGAGCGGACGCCATCCACAAGCTTCTGCGCCACGTTGCAGGGCGTGGCGCCGAACACGTCGGCCAGCACCAGCACCTGCGAGCGCGGCGCATGCAACTGCTGCGCGAGCGTGATGCGTGCGGCGGCCAGCGTTTCCTCGGGTGACACGTTGGGCAGCACGTCGAGCGCGACGACGGCCTGCTCGCAGTCGGGAAACACATGCAGCGCGCACTGCCGCAGCGCCTGCGCGAACGGTGAGTGGGCGATGATGAGGATGCTGTTCATGCGGCTCGGAGGACGACGCTTCGATTATGCGGGGGCGCCCAGAGGAAGTAGAGATAAGACATAACGCAGCAGCCCAGCAGAACGGACAGTGCTGCACGAAACGACCCCACGATATCGAAGCCGGCGCGGATGAAAAGGTCGATCGGCAGGCTGGGCCAGCGTGACCACGGTGGAAGCACAGAGGAAAACCGCCCAGGCGCCCGTGCCCGCCGCGGGGATGGCTATCAAAACAATAGCAAACATCACCATCGCCAGCGTCGACAGGAAGTACGCGAAGACAAAGGCCGGGAAGACGGTGGCAATCTGCCGCCGCCCAACGAGCATGCCGCCGCTCATGGGAGGCGCAGGCCCTCGAAGAAGGTCTTGGCCGCCTCGGCCGAGGAAGGCTTGCCCAGTACGGTGGCCTGGTAGAGCGCCACGGTGCCGTCTTTTTGCGACTGCGCGAACCAGAGCACCTGGACGGGCGCGACGGCCTGTTGCGGCGGCTGCGCATCGAGGCGGATCGGCGCGGGCACCGCTGTCGCGCGTTGCAGGGTCGCGGGCGCTTCGGTCACCTTCGCCTCGCCCAGCTGGCCACGTGTGGCCGCTCGCCATGCGTTGAGCCAGGTTTCGGCCTGCTCAGGGCCGGCGGCGGACGCGTGGGCGACGGCGAAGGTCGCGCCACCCGTTTCGCAGCCGGTCATGTCGACCTGCACAGACTCGGCGCCCAGCGGCAGGGCACGGGTGGCACGGTCGGGCTTGCAGGGCAGCAGCGCGATCAGGCCTGCTTCGGCAATCGGCACCTCGCGCCAGTTGAAGGTCGGGCTGCAGGCAGCGAGAAGGGCTGCCGCTGCTGTCAGCGCAAGCCAGGGACGGGGGACGAACGACGGCATCGGGGAGCGATTATCGAGCCCGCCGGAAGACGCGCCAGCACGATCCAGTGGGCGGAACTAAAATCGCGCCGCCCTTCTCTCTCAGCTGCCATGAAAAAATACATCGCTGCCGCCGCCGTCGCTCTTGCATTGGCCGTCGGCGTGGGCGTGTACCTCGGCTCCGGCAACACGGCAGCACCGGCTTCCACCTTCGTGCTGCTCGACGGCAGCCAGAAGACCACCGCCGACCTGAAGGGCAAGGTCACCCTGGTCAACTTCTGGGCCACCAGCTGCGTGACCTGCGTCGGCGAAATGCCGAAGGTCATCGCCACCTACGACAAGTACAAGTCGAAGGGCTACGACACCCTGGCGGTGGCCATGAGCTACGACCCGCCGAGCTACGTCGTCAACTTCGCCGAAACCCGCAAGCTGCCGTTCAAGGTGGCGATCGACAACACCGGCAGCGTGGCGCAGGCCTGGGGCGACGTGAAGCTCACGCCGACCACCTACCTGGTCAACAAGCAGGGCGAGATCGTGAAACGCTACGTGGGCGAGCCCGACTTCGCCGAACTGCACAAGCTGATCGAGAAGCTGCTCGCCGAAGCCTGAGCTTGGCTCTCCCCCAGGCTGCGCGCACTTCGTGTCGCTACGCCCTCCCCCTTCCGGGGGCGATACCAGCGGCCCGGCAAAGCCGGTTCCGCGGTATCCCTGGACAAACGAATGGCGCTCTCAAGGAGCGCTTTGCTTTTTGGGCCGTGTGGCTTACTGGTTGCGGAAGCTGTCGTGGCAGGCCTTGCAGCTTGCGCCGGTCGGGCCGAACTGGGCCTTGAGCGCGTCGAGGTTGCCGGCCTTGGCGGCGACCACCAGCTTGCCGGCTTCGGCGATCAGCTTTTCCTGGCGTTCCTTGAACTTGGCGTCTTCCTTCCAGATTTCGGGCTTGGCCTTGCCGCCCTCGGCGCCGGCGCCGAAACCCGTCCAGGGCAGCTTCGCCATCTCGGCCACGATTTCGGCGTTGGCCGCAGCGGCCGCCGCATCGTAGGGAGTCCGGCCATTGGCCATGGCGCCGAGGCGGCTGAAATGCTGGCTCATCACGAACAGCGCACTCTGGCGGTACTTGATGGCGTCCTCCGGCTTGGCGAACTGGGCCGCGGCCGGAAGAGAGATCGCAGCGCAGGCGGCTGCAAGGGCGAACGAGGCAAGTCGGATCATCGTGGGTCCTTGAGAGTGTGGGGCAGCACCGTCGAACGCAGTGCCGCGGCCGAGTGTAGGGGCTCGCGATGTCGGGGGCATAGCAACAACCCGAAGCAGCGTCGGGCCAGGACTTTGCTAATCTGCGCCTTCCGCAGCCTCGCGCACCCGCGCTCCTTCGATGACCGACACCTCCATGGCCGCCCTCCAGGCCACCTCCAGTTCCGCGTCTCCCGCGCGTGTCTGGGACCTGCCGACGCGCCTCTTTCACTGGGCATTGGCCGTCGCCGTGATCGGCCTGATCGGGACGGGCCTGAGCGGCATCATGGAATGGCATTTCCGCCTCGGGTACACGGTACTCGCCCTGCTGCTTTTCCGGCTGCTCTGGGGATTCCTGGGAGGACGCTGGTCACGCTTTGCGGCCTTCTTCTATGCGCCGGGCTCCGTCGTCGCCTATCTGCGCGGGCGGGCRCACCCCAACCATCTGATCGGGCACACGCCGCTGGGTGCGCTGTCGGTGTTCGCCGTTCTTGCGATCCTGGCCGTCCAGGTCGCCACCGGACTGATGGCCGACGACGAAATCTCCGCCTCCGGGCCGCTCACCCGCTTCGTTTCGGGCGAGATCGTGAGCTTTGCCACTGGCTGGCACACGGCACAGGGCAAATGGATCGTGATCAGCCTCGTGAGCCTGCATGTGCTGGCCGTCCTGTTCTATGTGCTGGTGAAGCGGCATCGCCTGGTGAGGCCGATGCTGTCGGGCGACAAGCTGGTTTCGGGCGCGAACGGCAATGTGGCGGAAAGCCGCGACGATGCGGCTTCGCGTTGGCTGGCGCTGGTGCTGTTCGCGCTGTGCGCAGGCGTGGCGTACTGGGTTGCGTCGTTGCGCGTATGAGCTCTTCGATTTCTCGCCCTCTGCCGCTGGCGGACACGCCGATCGTCGTGCTGCTCACGCCCGACGAGGCCCATGAGATCGACGCGACGCGCGCGATCCTTCGCGACTACGCGGGTTCGCTGAACATCGATCTGTGCTTTCAGGATTTCGATAGCGAGCTCGCCGATCTGCCCGGTGAATACAGCGAGCCGCGCGGCACGCTTCTGCTGGCGCTGGTGGATCCCGCCAACGTCAAGGAAGAGGCGGGCCGGCAGGCGCCCACGCTGCAGCGCGCGGACGGCACGCTGGCGCACGTGGCAGGGTGCTGTGCGCTGCGTCCACTCGACAGCGCGGACTATGCAAATGCGGCGGAGATGAAGCGGCTGTACGTGCGGCCCGGCTTCCGCGGACTGGGCCTGGGCCGGCAGCTCGCCGAAGCGATCCTCGATACGGCACGCAGCGCGGGATACGCCTGCGTGCTGCTCGACACGCTCGACGACATGGAGTCGGCGCGGGCACTCTACGAAGACCTGGGCTTCGTGGAGGTGCCGCCCTACTATCACAACCCCATTGCCGGGGCGCACTACCTCAAAGCGGATCTTTGATCAGCCGCGGGCTTGCGCCAGCAGCGTGTCGGCGTCGCTGACTTCGAACTTGCCCGGTGCTTCGACGTTGAGCGTCGCAACCTTGCCGTCCTTCACGAGCATCGAGTAGCGGTTGCTGCGCAGGCCCATGCCTCGGCCGGTCAGGTCGAGCGTGAGGCCCGTGGCCTTGGCGAAATCGGCGCTGCCGTCGGCCAGCATGCGCACCTTGGCGCCGGTCTTCTGGTCGCGCGCCCAGGCGCCCATCACGAAGGCATCGTTCACGCTCACGCACCAGATCTCGTCCACGCCCGCGGCCTTGAAATCGTCGAAGTGCTGCACGTAGCCCGGCACGTGCTTGGCCGAACAGGTGGGCGTGAAGGCGCCCGGCAGTGCGAACAGCGCGATGGTCTTGCCGGCCGAGGCCTTGCTCACGTCCACGGCGTTCGGACCGATGCTGCAGCCTTCGCCCTCGACTTCGGAATATTCCTGCAGGGTTGCCGAAGGAAGGGTGTCACCGACTTTGATCATTCAAATGCTCCAGAAAAAGAAAAACGGCCCACATTGTGGGCCGTTTCCGGTTGAGTCGCATGAGACTCGGTTCGGGGCGAGATCAGACCAGCACGGCCTTCTCGACCAAGCGGGTCACAACCCAGTTCTTGGTCTTCGAGATCGGACGGCTTTCCGTGATCTCGATGGTGTCGCCCAGCTTGTACTCGCCCTTTTCGTCATGGGCGTGGTACTTGCTCGTCTTGGCCACGATCTTGCCGTAGAGCTCGTGCTTCACACGGCGCTCGACCAGCACGGTCACGGTCTTGGCACGCTTGTCGCTGACCACCTTGCCGATCAAGGTGCGCTTGAGGGATTTTTTAGCTTCCGTCATGTTCACTCCTTACTTGGCGGCTTGGGTTTCTTGCTGCTTCTGCGCAAGAATGGTCTTGGCGCGCGCGATGTCGCGGCGCGTCACGCGCAGCGTCGAAGTGTTCGACAGCTGTTGCGTGGCTTTCTGCATACGCAGGCCGAAATGGGCCTTCTGCAGTTCCTTGACTTCGGTTTGCAGCGCTGCGACGTCCTTCGTGCGCAGGGTTGCAGCCTTGGTCACCTTGGCCGGAGCCGCGGTTTCTTTTTTCTTACGTGTTGCCATGGGTGTTCTCCTCTCAGGCGCCGAGCTGGCGAGCGACGAACGTCGTGCGCAGCGGAAGCTTGGCGGCGGCCAGGCGGAACGCTTCGCGGGCGAGTTCTTCGGGCACGCCGACGATCTCGAACACGATCTTGCCAGGCTGGATTTCAGCGACGTAGTACTCGGGGTTGCCCTTACCGTTACCCATCCGCACTTCGGCGGGCTTGGTCGAGATTGGCTTGTCCGGGAACACGCGGATCCAGATCCGGCCACCGCGCTTCACGTGACGCGAAATCGCGCGACGAGCGGCTTCGATCTGGCGCGCCGTGAGGCGGCCGCGGTCGGTGCATTTGAGACCGAAGTCACCGAAGGCAACCGAGTTGCCCCGGGTTGCGATGCCGGTGTTGCGGCCCTTTTGTTCCTTGCGGAACTTTCTGCGTGCAGGTTGCAGCATTTTTAATACTCCGTAGTTCTAAGACCGATCACTCGGTCTTGGCACCGTCAGCTGCTGCAGCTGGCGCGGCTTTGCGGACGCGCTTAACGGCGGGTTTCGAGTCTGCACCCGGTGCAGCGGGGGCTCCACCAGTGGCTTCTGCGGGCTTGTCGCTGCCATCGGCCGGCGCGGTGTTGCCACCGATCGGGCCGCGGGCACCGGCACGCGGGCCAGGACCACGACGGTCGCCACCCGGACGGTCGCCGGGGCGGCCATCGCGGCGGGGACCACGCGGACGACGTTCTTCGTCCGGACGCGGCGTTTCGACGGCCGGCAGGTCGTTACGACCCAGCGTGTCGCCCTTGTAGACCCAGACCTTGACGCCGATGACGCCGTAGGTGGTCTTGGCTTCCGAGGTGCCGTAGTCGATGTCGGCGCGCAGGGTGTGAAGCGGCACGCGGCCTTCGCGGTACCACTCGGTACGAGCGATTTCGATGCCGTTCAGGCGGCCAGCCGACATGATCTTGATGCCCAGGGCACCCAGACGCATGGCGTTCTGCATGGCGCGCTTCATGGCGCGGCGGAACATGATCCGCTTTTCGAGCTGCTGCGTGATGCTGTCGGCGATCAGCTGCGCATCGATTTCGGGCTTGCGCACTTCTTCGATGTTGACCGCAACCGGCACGCCGAGCTGCTTGCCCAGTTCGCGCTTGAGGTTCTCGATGTCTTCGCCCTTCTTGCCGATCACGACGCCCGGACGTGCCGAGTAGATCGTGATGCGTGCGTTCTTGGCGGGACGTTCGATCATGACGCGCGAGACCGAAGCGTTCTTCAGCTTCTTCTTGAGGTACTCGCGAACCTTGATGTCTTCGGCCAGCATGCCCGCGAAATCGCGGTCGCTTGCGTACCAACGGCTGGACCAGTTACGGGTAACCGCGAGGCGGAACCCGGTTGGGTGGATTTTCTGTCCCATATTTCTTCCAGGCCTTCTTAGTTGCCAACCGTCACGTACACATGGCACGTGGGCTTGCTGATGCGATTGCCGCGACCCTTGGCCCGCGCCGTGAAGCGCTTGAGCGTTGCACCTTGCTCGACGTAGATGGTCTTGACCTTCAGCTCGTCGATGTCGGCACCGTCGTTGTGCTCGGCGTTGGCGATGGCCGACTCGAGCACCTTCTTGATGATCACAGCGGCCTTTTTCTGCGTGAACTGCAGAACGTTGAGCGCTTGATCGACCTTCTTGCCGCGGATGAGGTCCGCGACCAGACGGCCCTTGTCGACCGAGAGGCGGACACCGCGGAGGACTGCACGTGTTTCAGACATGGTCGTTCCTTACTTCTTCTGGACTTTTTTGTCCGCGGGGTGCCCCTTGAACGTGCGCGTGAGCGCAAATTCGCCGAGCTTGTGGCCGACCATCTGGTCGGTGATGTACACAGGCACGTGTTGCTTGCCGTTGTGCACGGCGATGGTCAGACCGATGAACTCGGGCAGAACCATCGAACGACGCGACCAGGTCTTGATCGGCTTCTTGTCCTTGGTCGTCACGGCCTTGTCGGCCTTGGCCACCAGGTGGTGGTCGACGAAAGGACCCTTTTTGAGAGAGCGAGTCATGAGCTATCCCTTACTTCTTGCGACGCGACACGATGAAGACCTGCGTGCGCTTGTTGTTACGGGTGCGATAGCCCTTGGTCAGGTTGCCCCATGGGTCGACAGGATGGCGGCCTTCGCCAGTCTTGCCCTCGCCGCCACCGTGCGGGTGGTCGACCGGGTTCATCACCACGCCGCGAACGGTCGGGCGAATACCCATGTGACGCTTCACACCGGCCTTGCCGAGTTGGCGCAGGCTGTGCTCTTCGTTGGCCACTTCGCCGATGGTTGCGCGGCATTCGATGTGGATGCGACGCACCTCACCCGAACGCATGCGGACCTGGGCGTAGACGCCTTCGCGAGCCAGCAGCGTCGCCGACGTACCGGCGGAACGCGCGATCTGCGCGCCCTTGCCGGGTTGCAGTTCGATGCAGTGGATCGTCGAGCCGACCGGGATGTTGCGGATCGGCAGGGTGTTGCCGGCGCGGATCGGGGCTTCGGCGCCCGACAGCAGCGTTGCACCGGCTTCAAGACCGCGCGGGGCGATGATGTAGCGGCGCTCGCCGTCGGCGTAGCAGACCAGAGCGATGTGGGCGGTGCGGTTCGGGTCGTATTCGATGCGTTCGACCTTGGCCGGGATGCCGTCCTTGTTGCGCACGAAGTCGACAACGCGGTAGTGGTGCTTGGCACCGCCGCCACGATGCCGGATCGTGATGTGACCGTTGTTGTTACGGCCGGCCTTCTGGAACTGGGGTTCCAGCAGGGCTGCGTGAGGAGCACCCTTGTGCAGGTGGTCACGCGAAATCTTCACCGCGCCGCGTTGGCCCGGCGAAGTGGGTTTCATCTTGATGACGGCCATGATTAAGCGCCTTCCCCGACGAGGTTGAGCTCTTGACCGGGCTTCAGCGTCACGTAGGCCTTGCGAACGTTGTCGCGGCGGCCGATGGACTTGCCAAAGCGCTTGGTCTTGCCCTTGGTGTTGAGCACCGACACGCCCTGGACTTCGACCTTGAACATCAGTTCGACAGCGGCCTTGATCTCGGGCTTGGTGGCGTCTTGCAGCACCTTGAAAGTGACAGCGTTCGACTTCTCGCCGACCATCGTTGCCTTTTCGGACACGATCGGGGCGACCAGCACCGCCATCAGGCGGCCTTCTTCGAACGTACGTTCAGCGGCGGTAGGGTTCACGCGGCTCATGCGAACATCTCCTTGAGCTTGTCGACGGCACCCTTGGTGACCAGCACCTTCTTGTAGTGAACCAGCGACACCGGATCGGCGTAGCGGGGTTCGACCACGAGGATGTTGACCAGATTGCGCGAGGCAAGGTACAGGTTTTCGTCGACTTCTTCGGCGATCACGAGCACGGACTCGAGATTCATTGCCTTGAAACGGGCTGCCAGCGGCTTCGTCTTGGGCGAATCCACGGTCAGCGAATCCACCACGGCCAGACGGCCTTCGCGAGCGAGCTGCGAGAAGATGGCGGCCATGCCGGCGCGGTACATCTTCTTGTTGATCTTCTGCGAGAAGTTTTCGTCAGGCATGTTCGGGAAAATCCGGCCACCCCCGCGCCACAGCGGCGAGGACGTCATACCGGCACGGGCGCGGCCCGTTCCCTTTTGCTTGAAAGGCTTCTTGGTCGAGTGCTTGACCTGCTCGCGGTCCTTCTGGGCGCGCGTGCCTTGGCGGGCGTTGGCCTGGAATGCAACGACGATCTGGTGAACCAGGTCTTCGTTGTAGTCACGGCCGAACACGGTCTCGGGGGCGTCGTACTTCGACGCGGCCTGGCCTTGTTCGTTCAGGAGTTCGAGTTGCATTACTTCGCTCCTTCAGCCGCTTGCGGCTTGGCCTTGATGGCGGGACGCACGGTGACGAAGCCACCCTTCGAACCCGGGATCGCGCCCTTGATGAGCAGCAGTTGACGCGCTTCGTCGATGCGGAACACGTCGAGGTTTTGCGTGGTCTTGGTCACATCGCCGAGGTGACCCGTCATGCGCTTGCCGGGGAACACGCGACCGGGGTCTTGTGCCATGCCGATCGAGCCGGGAACGTTGTGCGAACGGCTGTTACCGTGCGAGGCGCGTTGCGAGCTCATGTTGTGGCGCTTGATCGTGYCTGCGAAGCCCTTGCCGATGGAAGTGCCTTGCACGTCCACCTTCTGGCCCACGGAAAACACGCTGCCGGCCGGGATCACGCCGCCAGCCTTGTGCTGACCTGCGGTTTCTGCGGTGACGCGGAATTCCTGGATGATTTCGCCTGCTTCGACACCCGCCTTGGCGAGGTGGCCGGCTTCGGGCTTGGTCACGCGCGATGCTTTGCGCGAACCGAACGTCACCTGCAGGGCGACGTAGCCATCGGTCTCTTGGGACTTGATCTGGGTCACACGGTTGTTGGACACATCCACCACCGTGACAGGAACTGCGTCCCCGTCATCGGTGAAGAGACGCATCATCCCCACCTTGCGGCCCAGCAACCCGAGGGAGTTGCTCAGACTCATTTGTTTTCTCCAAAAATGGAAGCTCCCTTCGCCGCTGCCACTTCAATTGGCGACAGCGTTTGGCCGATTCCCTGAGGTTTCCCGGCCTGCGAAAGAAGGTTGATAAATCTCTGCTCGAACTGCATCCCTACGGACGCACCAAGGGCAGAGCCAGCGATTATAGCCCGCGATGCGGGCGCCGTGCAAGCGGTGTTGCGGGCCGGATGTTCAGGGGCGATCCGGCCCTTTTCGCCTGTTTTCCTGCCTATTTGGCAGGCATCGTGATGATGTTTTCCCCGTCCGGCGTGGACTTCAGCTCGCCAGAGGACTTCAGGACCGGGGCCGCCGTACCGGTCTGGATGGGAATGGAGATGGCGCTCATAGCGCCTCTTTGCGTGATGAGGACATTCAGGTACGCACGGCCTTCGCTCTCGCTGACCACAGTGACAGTCGCGGAGGTGCGCTTGGCCGCCGGCAATGTCAGCGTGTCACTGCCCGAGATCGTCAGGCCCGCGCCAGCACTGAAACGCACCGTCGCGCCCTCCGGGTCGGTCACACCGCCAAACTGCAGCACGACCGGTGTGCCGCGGCCCACCTGCGGTACGGCGTCCAGCCGGTACTGCAGCGTCACACCGGAGTCGTTCGGCTTGCGCGCGGCAGTCGTCATGGGCGTCTCACGATGTGAAGTGGATTTGGCATGGCGCACACCCGGCACGCCGTCGGCCATGGCCGGCGCCGATAACGTGGCCATTGCAAGCCAAGCCATGGAAATCATCGAACGTGATCGGATGCTCATGACGGCGTTCCCTATTGAATGGTGACGTTGAAGCACGTCGATGGTCCGAAATTGTTGAGGTCGCTGACTGCCAGAACGTAGTCGCCGGCGCCCAGGCTGACCTTGTTGCTCGACCGGGGGACCAGGCCGCCCCGGAAGATGTCGAAGTCAGGACTGGAGCCAACGGGGCCGCCATTTACGGTGAACTGGTAGTCGCGGTTGGTGGGCGCGGTGAAACGAAGATAGGCGAAGCTGCCCAGCTTGTTATCGTCGCCCTCGACGTTGGAAACGCATGCTTGGGTCGACGCGCCTCCCACGGTCGCCGTCCGGTACATCGGCTGCACCACGTTCGGGACCGTCGGCGTACCGCCGGCGTTCGTCTCGGCGTCGCCGTAGGGATCATTGGCAGCCGCGTTGATGTTCTGGCCGGAAAGCAAGCTGGCCAGCGCGGGCGCGCTGCTCTGCGACGTCACATTGAAAGCCGCCGTGAAGGGATGGATCGACGTAACCGGCGCACCACTCCTGAAGAGAATTCCCGTCATCGCATCGTGGATGGGCTTGAAGCCGACCTGCTGGTTGAGATTCCAGAAGATGGACTGGATCGAGCCCTCGCGATACCAGCCGGGGTTTGTCGTCGGCCCCACCGAAAGGTTCACGCTGTTTCCCATTGACTGCTGGGGTCCCACCGAGTCCACATAGTTGGTCCTCCCGAGCGCGATGCCCGACCAGCCGTTGCCCCACCCCTCGGAGAAGGCAAGCCGCCGGTCGAGCCGTTCGCTCAACGCGTGAGAACCACCCGGCGAGTCATCACGACTGAAAGCCGACTGATAGTAGTGACCCCATTCGTGGGCAATCACAGGCGCATCGAATTCGTCGGTGTCGTGGTTTTCGTCACCCAGCACGTAGATTTCGCGGCCGGTGCTCCGATTGATAAAGAAGGTACTGCCAATCTCCCCGTCGGCGATACGGCCAGCCGCAGCTTTATTGTTGGGGCTCCAGAATATCTTCAGCGCAGGAAAGGCTGTTCCCGGGGCAACCGACAACACCTTTTGCATCGCCGTATAGACCGTGTCGAGCACGGCAAAAGGTGCGGCCATGCGCGTCTCGGTGTAGCTCGATCCACCCCATCCGGTGGCGGCGCGCAGATCGCGCGTCAACGCAGTTGCACCAGTTCCGAAAGCGGGGGAAACCATCGAATACAGGCCATTTGGCTGAGGCTTGCTCGTGTTGTCGAGCACGCTTACATCCCAACTCGGCAAGGCGCCGGTGCGGGTCAGTTGCGCTCTCACGCGTACGATGATCGTCGTGTTCGCAGGCACGTTGACCGAATACGCCCCTGTATCGTCCGTCGCCGTGACGGCAAGCGTCGCGGATGACGTCGCATCGAGCACATCCACTACGGCGCCCCGCACCGGCTTGACGGTTATTGCGGAGTAGACAAGAGGCCCGCTCGTATTCGGAACGGATTCGTAAGTGGCCTTGCCGGTCAGGTTGACGGGGTTTCCCGGCACAGACGGAAGGATGGGAAATCCACCACCGCCGCCTCCACCCCCACCACCGCCGCAGCCCGCGAGCAGTACCGCGGCAATGCATGCCGCCCCCAACGCAAAAGAGAACTTGTGACTCATAGCTTGTGCTGCCCCCGTTTCAGCCTCGGCCGATGCCCGGAAGAATACCGGTGCGAGAGGATGCCATAGCCACGTTAAAAAAAACAAAACCCGCCTGCATTTCTGCAGGCGGGCTGTGTCAAAACGCGACGCGCGATGCGCGTTTACTGCAGCTTGATCTCGACGTCCACGCCGGCCGGCAGGTCGAGCTTCATCAGCGCGTCCACGGTCTTGTCGGTCGGGTCGACGATGTCCATCAGGCGCTGGTGCGTGCGGATCTCGAGCTGGTCGCGCGACGTCTTGTTGACGTGCGGCGAACGCAGGATGTCGAAACGCTTCATGCGGGTCGGCAGGGGCACGGGGCCCTTGACGATCGCGCCGGTGCGCTTGGCGGTGTCAACGATTTCGGCAGCCGATTGGTCGATCAGCTTGTAGTCGAACGCCTTCAGGCGGATGCGGATTTTTTGCTTGGTAGCCATGATGATTCCTTTGCGTCCGGCTTAGATGTCGAGGATCTTGGCCACGACGCCCGAACCCACGGTACGGCCGCCTTCACGGATGGCGAAGCGCAGGCCTTCTTCCATCGCGATCGGGTTGATCAACTTCACGGTGATGCTGACGTTGTCGCCAGGCATGACCATTTCCTTGTCCTTGGGCAGCTCGATCGCGCCGGTCACGTCCGTCGTGCGGAAGTAGAACTGCGGACGGTAGTTGTTGAAGAACGGCGTGTGACGGCCACCTTCGTCCTTGGACAGCACATACACCTC